>DATGJN010000085.1 GCA_035295165.1 bacterium | reverse complement strand
GGGCGTGAGGCACATACCCGCGTTGCTCGTGGTCCTTGCGCCACCGGCGCGGACGCGCTAACCGACGGACGCGCGCTGCGAACTGATTGCGGTTCCGGAGGCATGGTCATGCTCGCACCTGATTTTTCCGTAGCCTGCTAGTGCAAGTCTCCAGGAACACGAAAGAGGAGAAGAGAGAATGCCCAAGATCAAAGTGAATGGCATGACGGTGAATTATGATCAGCAAGGAACTGGAGAACCTCTGATTCTCCTTCCCTATCTGGCAGCCGACCATGCTTGCTACGCATTTCAGGTTGCAGACTATTCAAAACACTTTACGTGCATTTCCCTTGATCCACGGGGAGCGGGCGAAACTGATAAGCCCGAGGGGATCTACTCCACCGAGCTGTTTGCAGACGATGTTGCCGCGTTCATGCCGGCATCGGGGATCGAAAGGGCTCATGTCGCCGGTCTTTCACTGGGCGCAGCAACAGGCATGTGGCTTGCGGCCAAATGTCCCCGTCGGGTCAAGTCATTGTCTCTCCACAGTGGCTGGACGAGAACCGATCCGTTCCTGAAAACCGTTGTGGAAGGCTGGCGATTGATGGCCAGAGCTTTGGAGAATGTGGCGGACATGGTTATTCTCGGTGTTTTCCCGTGGTGCTTGACTCCTGAGCTCCATGCAGCGAAGCCCGAGTACGTCCAGTCGCTGGCTGATTTTGTCAGAGGAAGGCCTGCACAACCCGTGGACGCGTTCATGAGGCAATCGGATGCGGTGATAGCGCACGACGTTGAATCTCAACTCGGTAAGATCAAAGCCCCAACTCAGATTACGTTTGGGCGATATGATATGGTTACTTCGACGCGTTTCGCCGACCGAATGAAAGGTAGCATTCGGGGTGCCGAATTAGTAGTCTTCGAAGGTTGCGCTCACGCACCCATTTACGAGAAGGTGGACGAGTTCAACACAAAGACTTTGGAGTTTTTGCAGCGCCACTCTGCGTAGTCGGCGGCTACTTGAAGAGGGAGGTATCGGTGGCATGCCGATTGGAGTCTATCCCTCGAACGATGTTTTCCCGCGCGGCCCGATCAACAGATGCAAAACGACCTATCGCAGCGCGCAGGGGCGCGACAAAGGACGCGGTCCAACCGCAGCCACCGCCGTTCAAGCCGCGCTTGCGGGTGCCCGCGCTGAAATTGCCAAAGCCGTTACTAAAGTGCAGACGCTGCCCTGCCCGAATTTCGGGGGTTGCGACAATCCTTGCGTTCGCGGCCGTGTCGTCCGCGTAGGGAAAGGGATCGACCGAAAGTCCCCAGTGAAAAAGGCTGGCGTGTGGGAGTGTGAGGCCTGGGGATTTGAGAGTTTCGAGATTCATTGCCGGTGCCCGAAGTAGGATTGGAGTGTGATAATCTCACGGGATGAGCTCAAGACACGGTCAGGCGGTCACCAAAGAGAAAGTGGTTGACTTGCCCCCACACTCGGTGCATCTTGTCTGGGCCACCACAGTATGCGGGTTCGCGCGCGATTGCGATCACGCCGGCGCGCTCGACTAGCTCGTCGAAGAAACGACGCCCGGTCCATCCGCGGGTAGGGCTATAGTCAGACTGCTTGAAGAAACGTCCCTCAAAGACTTCGTCCGGCCACGGAAGGGTAAACTCGTCCCAACTCATGACAAACGCGTCCAGGTCGATGCTGAGCAGAATGCGGTCGCGTCGCGTCCCGAAGCCGCCTGGCCGCCAATCGAGCGTGTCCCACAACCCGACGAGCTCCTCATGTCGCGCGTGGTCGCTGAGCTCTCCTTGGTAGGCTAGGGACGGTCCGGGGAACCCGAGCATGTGGACGTGATGCAGGGTCCCACCCGGGCTCACGAACGTCTCAGCCTCGCGGACGTGATTCTGCACGCCAAAGATTACCGCATCGTCCAAGAGCCCGAGGCTCATCCCGGCGGTGATCCAGTCATCATCGAGTTTGGAAAGGTCCTCCACGCACAGGTCCAGGATGTCTTGTCCCGTCGGCGATGATGCCAGCAGCTCGTCGATCCGATCCAGCGCCTCCTTCGTACGTGGTGGTACCGCATCGTGGTGCTGATCGAACATGACGAGCGTGCACGGTTCCGGGAGATGGCCACACCGCTGCGCTTCAAACAAGATCGAGAGCAGGAAGCGATGATCGTCATGCGCATAAACGGGACGACCGTCCAGCGTGCCTTCTCGCAGGTTATCGCGCTTTTGCAGCGCTGACAGTATCATGTTGGGCGGCAGGAGATCATAGCGTAGTCGCGATCGCAACGCGAGCCCGTCGCGCTCAGAAAGCCCGAGGTCGAGCGTCGTCGGCGCTGCGGCTACACCGCATGGAGCCGCGCAATCCGACCGGACTCGGCAGCGCATGCGCTGGTTCAACGCGGGTCGTGTCAAGGGGCCGGTGAAGTCGCCCGCGCCTGGCCGCAGTCGCGTCGTATGATCTAATTATCCCTTGGCGCGAAGACGACCTTTGAGATCCCCTGGGCGAAACGGGCCCGGCTCCGCGGTCAGCCTGCGTGCCGTGTCGACCTGGCCCCCAGGTGTTCCACAGCAGGGCGCCCTGGACCCGGCCGTTCCCGAGGTCGTACACAACGCCTCCCGGAACGGATCCTTCCAGTCGGACGCGATCTCGAGCCGCGGATCCAGACTACCCACGGCCTCGTCCCCCAGCTCGAACAGATCGGAGTAGAAGAACGGGAGGTGTCGGTACGGCGCTTGTGCCCCGGCCATCGCTCGCCCGGCCGCCTTGCCCATCGCATCGGCATTCTCTTCGTGTTCGACGCGTACCCGCTCTCCCAATAGATGGAGGCGCTGTCGGTGTCCCGCTGAATCGCGTCCACTGCATGCGCCGCGGAGAGCCGTCTCCGAGTACCAGTTCCGCGCGTCATGATGGTGTGAGGCACCGATCGCGACCGCGGTGTCCGTTCTCCCCACGGGCCAAAAACGCCTGCCCCATACTCAGCAGAGCGTGGTCGCTGGCAGTCCGACCTAGATGGCCCGAAGTGCGCAGGTGTCCGTTCGTCACGGTGAGGGGACACCGGGCCGGAAGGCGGCTGCTCGCAGGGCCATTCCCGGAACGCCCCAAATTCTGGACCGCCCCTCGCGCGGAAACCATACACGACCTCCTACTGGCGCCTGTATCCGGGTCACTGCGGAGGAATTCAAAACGGCGGTGCCGGCTCGCGTGCCGTTGGAGAACCAGATCACACAGGTGGACGATGTAGTGGGCGGGCTCAACCGTGCGCGCCTTCGACGAGCCTGATGCCCTGCAGCGTCCATGTGGCCGCTGCACCCCGAGTTGTCACGCCAAACTTGTTGTACACATGCTCGAGGTGTTTCGCGACCGTGCGCTGATCCATGCCCAATCGAGTGGCGATTGTCTTGTTTGTGTAATTCTGGAGGACCAGGGCCATCACCTCGGCCTCCCGCCGCGTCAACCCCAATCGCTCAAGCGATGTGGGCGGAATCGTGCGGCCCCGGAGCTCCACGACGAGGTGGATCTGCTCGCCATCCACGACACGTCGCACGACCAGCCCGCGGCCCTGGTGTCCGCGTATCAATGGAAGGCGCGCCTGCGGGACCTCGTCGACGCGCCCTTGCGGCGCCTCGTGGTGGGTGAACCATGCATCCAAGTCCTCGGGGAGGCGACGTCCGGGCTGGACGATGTCCCCATAGTACTGCGCGAGCACAGTTTGCGCCTCTGGCGTCATCGAGAGCACGCGGCCGTCACGCGTGACGCTGATCAGTCCATACGCGGGGCCCGATGCCTCGGCGCCGCGTGCAGCATCATGACGCAGTTGGGTCATCAGAGACGCGGTCTGATAGGCTTGGATGACATGCGGGCGCAGGAGATTCAGCATTCGCCGTTCGCGTTCTGAGAAGTCCCGCAGCGTGCGATTGACGGCAAGACCGGTCACCCGTCCCGCCGGGGCGGGCAGCGTCGCGGCGAGTTGGTACTCCGTGCCTACCCACCGGTAGAACTCGGAGTAGAGTCCAAGACGATGAAACTGGCGGCGGGTGAGAAAGTCCGAGATCTTGAGCGCGTGGCCGTCCCCCGTCTGTTCGTAATGTGCAATAACCGGATGGTCCGTGGCGTGCTGTGTGAACTTGGTGCGGTCCATCGGAATGTCGGGGGCGATAGTACCCGTCACTTGGTGCGTGCGGAGGTCCACGTCCGTGAGACTGATGCTGTCTGCCGGAAACGCGCTGTGGAGCGCCCAGAGCAGACGCTCTCGAAACTCTCCGGCGTCGTGTATGCTGTACAAAACGTGCAGGAAATCCAGGACTCGCCTAAGATCGCTGGCTCGCAATCCCTCCATTTCCGCCCTCGCGCGCCCATCGACCGCTATCCACATGACCTGCGTATGATGCGTATTGACGAACGTGAGGTGCGGCGATAGAAAATAAGTGCGGCGCCGTCGCCTATTTCGCCATTTCCGATAACCCTCCTGGTAGGAGTGCGATACGACTCGGCATCGCGGTTGAACATGTGCGGCACGGGAGGGAACGTGGGCGACACTCCACATGAACATGCCGATGCGGCGTCCGCGTTTCTCGCGCGTCTCGCCAACCAGTTCTCGGATTTCCTCACCTTGTCGGCGGTCGCGACCAGCTTGTTACGGTTCCTGAGGGACGATCTCGGGTTCGAGTCGTGCGCCGTTGCGATGCTGGAGCAGGGGAGCGTCGACGTTCTGAAAGTCGTGGGCGCGTCCGGATCGCACGCGGACCTACAAGGAACCATCGAGCGCAAGGGCCGCGGGATCGTCTGGGACGTGCTCCAGTCACAAGCGAACGCGGTGGTCCCGGACCTGACCGCAGATCCACGGGGTTGCGCACGCACCCCACAGGAACGCTCCGGGGTGTTTGTGCCCCTGGTCGTGGGCGGACGCCCGATCGGCATCCTTGGTGCCTACCGCGCGTCCGTTGGCGCATTCACGCCTGACGAAGTGGCGACCCTCGACCTCGTCGCGCGACCCATCGCAGGCACGCTGAACGCGGCACAGGTGCATCAGCGTCTTCGGGACGCGTCCGCGCACGACCCTGTCACCGGCCTCGCCACGCAGGCAAACTTCGTCAGCCGCGTCGAGGGAGAGATCCGTCGTGCCGTCGGTACCCCCCATCTCCTAACCGTGGCCGTATTGCGCCCCATTGGAGTACCTCGGACCGTGGTGCAGCTGGCAGCCAATGCGGGCGAACGCGGGCTCGTGGCCGTCGCGCACAAGTTGCGGCGCGGGTGTCGCCGACATGACGTGGCCGCCCGGATGAGCGGTGACGAGTTCGCCCTGTTGTTGCCAGAGACCACGGCTGCCGAGGCAGAAGCATTCCTGCAGCAATTCGACCAGATCGAGGTGTTCCCGGACGACGATGTGTTCCGCAGTGTCGAGCGTACACCGATCGTTCCAGGCGCACCGCATCCCAGGGTCGCGCTCTCCCTCGCGTGGGGAGCGGCCACGTGGCCGGTGGACGGGCAGACCCCTCAGGATCTCATGGACGTTGCGACCTGTCGATTGCGGCACAAGACGCTGCGATAGGCGGCTCCGCACGATGCCCGTCGCGTGACCGATCGCCGTGGTCCGTGTGACATCGACCCCGGATTAGCTGAACGCAACGAGGAGCGCCGTCTCTTCCCATGACGCGCCCATGATGCGGCCGTCCGAACGCTCCGTCCGCAGCCGGATGTCCGCTGACTGGTAGGAGAGTCGGTCGCGACACACCCCACCGGGGAGTGCTCGGCCTGCACCAGCGGCTCGCGTTCACTCTCGCGCTCCTTAAGAAAGCCTATCGAGTCCTCGGTTTGTTCCGATGGTCGATTTGCCACGGGATCTCTTGGTGGCTGAAAGCCTGCCGAGTCGGGTATAGGGCAAATCGGGTGCAATTTGGTCGCACTTGACAGGGAGGCCTCCGTGGTCAGCCTGCGACTACACACGTTGCTCTTGCGGAACAATGGTGCCTCATGAAGACACCGTTGCAGCGCTTTAGCATTGCGCTTCGGAAATGGCCCGTGCGACCGCGTCGCGACGGAGACGGCTCCCTGGCTCAGAGCGAGGCCGCGGAGCGTACCCGCCTGATGGCGCAGCTGGTTACCGCCGCGGATCGCCTGACTCTGGCAAAAACGCGCGAACAGACAATTGTCGCCATCGGAGAGACGACGCTCGCGCTCTTCGGCGCCGACCGCGCCACTCTCTGGCTGCTGGAAGACTCATGGAGGCGGGCATGGTCTTATGGGTTGTCTACCCGATACCTCGCCGGAGTGTTGGGTCGGCAGCAGGACTTGTTACGAGAAACCGGCCTTTCTTCGGGCCCGCGCGCGCAGACGGCCACACTCGACGTCGACCACGCCGTCGAGACGGTTGCCCCCCTCGCTTTGTTCGAGGACATCATGACCCTCGCGCCTACATCGGCGAGTCGTCAATTGGGAGAGCCGGAAGGCATTCGCGCACAGGCGGTGTGGCCGCTGGTGTATGGGGGTCGTCTGCTGGGTGTCATTGGCTATCACTACAACGTACCTCACGCATGGTCGGTGATAGAGCGGGAAATCGTCCCGATCTTCTGTCGGCATGCTGCGGCTGCGCTGGAGACCGCACGGTTCCATGATGACGGAGTGCGCCGGCTCCGGCAACTCGAGGCGCTTCGGGAGGGTGACGTCGCCCTAAGCGCCAGCCTCGATCTCGAGGTGACCCTGTCGGTGCTGCTAGACAAGATCAGCGCCCACCTGGGGGCCGATGCGGCCGACGTCCTGCTGTTCAACGCGGCGACGCGGACGTTCAACTATGCCACGGGGCGCGGTTTCCGCACGGTCGCGTTGCGCGAGACCCGGCTCCGGGCGGGAGAGGGGTATGCCGGACAAGCCGCCTACGAGCAGCGCCAGATCTCGGTTGCGGATCTCCGAGTCGCGCCCGGCGGCTTCACCCAGGCGCGGTTGATCGCCGAGGAAGACTTTGTCGCGTATCACGCGATCCCGCTTGTGGCGAAAGGGGTCGTCAAGGGCGTCATTGAGCTATTCTACCGGCGTCCCGCGGACCCCGACCCCCAGGCGCACGAATTCCTCGAAGCGCTGGCCCGCCAAGCGGCAATCGCCATCGACGCATCCGAGCTGCTCGCCAGCCTCCAACGGGTAAACACGGATCTCGCGATCGCATACGACCGGACGATCGAAGGGTGGTCGCGAGCGCTGGATCTTCGGGACCGCGAGACCGAAGGGCACAGCCGACGGGTGGCAGCCCTCACCGAGCGGTTGGCTCGCGCGCTCGGGGTCGTCGATGCCGAATTTGTGCACCTGCGGCGCGGGGCGTTGCTGCACGACATCGGAAAAATGGCCATTCCCGACGGTATCTTACTCAAGCCCGGGGCCCTCACGGAGGCCGAGTGGGAGGTGATGCGGCGTCACCCGGAGTATGCGCACAACCTGCTCGCGCCGATTGAGTATCTGCGGCCGGCCCTGGACATCCCGTACGGTCACCACGAGAAATGGGATGGGACGGGGTATCCGCGGGGTCTCCGTGGGGAGGCGATTCCCCTGGCGGCGCGGATCTTTGCCGTTGTGGACGTGTGGGACGCGCTGACCTCGGACCGTCCCTATGGGACGGCCTGGTCGGAGGCTGACGCGCTCACGTATATCCGCGAGCAGGCGGGCCAGCACTTCGATCCCAATGTCGTGGAGGCGTTCCTGTCGTTGGACCTTGTGGGGATGGCCGGGAGCAAATACCGCTATCGCAGCCTGCCACTGAGTTCCACTCCCATGGAAGGAGCGTAGGTCGTACTGGCCCGCGCCCGAGCTCGCCGAGAGGCAACACAAGCAGGCTAAGGACCATTCCGACCAACGTTGCGTCCCGGCGGGTCATGGAGAAGTGCGGGCTCACGTATCAGGGTACGTGGAAGATGACGGGAAGACTGACACAACAGACGCGTGATGTGATCTGGTATGTTTTGGATCGTGGCGCCGGGCGTTGGACTTGGCTCTTCCATTTCGTACGCGCCGCGCTGTCTTTATGTTTGTCGCCGAGGCGGTGCGCGGGTAGCGCGTTCAAGCTGCCGCGAGGTCATGCCGCGAGCGTCTTTCGAGGATGCCAGCGCATGGAGAAGCTGGTGTCCCGAAGGGTCAACTTGCAGCTAGAAATGGCGCCCACGTGAAACACCTGGTCAAAACAACACGACGGCGTCATTGTTGGACCGTCCTTCTCCGGAACCTCAACACACGCCGGCGACGATACTAGGACTATCAGGCCCCGTCGAAGCACGAGATGTTTCTGCGTTGGTCGGATGTTCGACCCGCGGAGCCGGGGGCCGGTCGCGCGTGCCCGACCAGGGAGGAGAACGATGACCACTCTACTGAGGCGTAAGCTCACGATCCTGTGGGATCGGGCCACCAAGCTGAGTGAACCGATTCACGGGTCTTGCGGGGCGCAAGCCTTCCGCCTGTTCACTGTTGCACTGCTCCTGGCGCTCGTTGTGACGATGGGGTCCGCGCAGAACTCGCCGGCCGTGCCGGTCGACATCACACAGATCCGGCACGTCGTGATTGTCATGCAGGAGAACCGGTCGTTCGATTCATACTTCGGTACCTTCCCAGGAGCCAATGGCCTGCCGAGGAAGAACGGACAGTTCACGGTCTGCGTCCCCGACCCCCGCAGCGGTGGCTGTCAGCGCCCTTATCACGATGCCAGCCAGGTAAACGGGGGCGCACGTCATAGTCTGGAGGCCGCGATCACCGACATCGATGGCGGGAGGATGGATGGGTTCATCAAGAGCGCCGAGGAGGGAACCAACCGCGGGTGCGGGGTCACCAACAACGTCAACCCGAACTGTTTGACCTCGGGCCCGACGGACGTGATGGGCTATCACGACGCGCGGGAGATTCCCAACTATTGGACCTATGCCGCCGACTTCGCGCTGGATACCCACATGTTCGAGTCCGTGGACTCGTGGAGCCTGCCCGCGCATCTGTACACGGTCAGCGGATGGGCCGCTAGGTGTACCAACCCGACAGACCCAATGAGCTGCACGAGCGATCCGGCACTCGCGGGAGGCTCCCTCTTGGGGGTCGCGCCCGAGCCGTTCGTCGCCTGTTTGACTCAACGCGGTGTCACAGGCGGGCAGGTCACGGGATCGGCGAGACGCCAGGTCATTCAACAGTGCCTGGCGCCACTCTCCTCGGCGGATCGCCAGCAGCTCAGGAGCGCCGCGCAGGCGCAGCGGACTGCGCGAACCGGCCCGTACCCCTGGACCGACCTCACCTACCTGCTGCACAAGAACGGTATCTCGTGGGCCTATTACGTGCAGAAGGGTATCCAACCGGACTGTGATGGCAACCCGCAGGAAACCACGGCAGGCTGCACGCCTCGACCGCAGAGCGCCGCGACGCCGTCGATCTGGAATCCGCTTCCCTCCTTCGAGGATGTGAAGGAGGATGGTCAACTGGCGAACGTCAAGGACCTGTCCCAGTTCTACGCGGCAGCTGGGACAGGGACGCTACCGTCAGTCTCCTGGATCGCCCCTTCCTTTGTCGATAGCGAGCACCCGCCCGCCACTCCTGCGGCTGGCCAGGCCTACGTGACGTCGCTCATCAACGCTGTGATGAGGAGCCCCGACTGGACGTCGACGGCAATCTTCCTGACGTGGGACGACTGGGGTGGTTTCTACGATCACGTGGCACCACCGCAGGTGGACGGCCGCGGGTACGGGCTCCGGGTCCCGTGTATCGTCATCAGTCCCTACGCGAAGAAAGGGTACATCGACCATCAGACGCTCTCCTTCGATGCCTTCAATAAGTTCATCGAGGACGACTTCTTGCACGGAGCGCGGATCGATCCCAGAACCGACGGACGGCCCGACTCGCGGCCGGATGTCCGTGAGAACGCCACGATTCTGGGCGACTTGCGCTCAGACTTCGACTTTTCGCAGTCGGCGCGCCGCCCGGTAATTCTGTCCACCCACCCGGTCGCGGGTCCGGCCTCAATGCCGTGAGACCGTACATGCAAGACCACAACAAGAAGTCCAAACAGATTCGTTGGTATAGAGAGCGTGGATGATCCGGCCGACGGGCAATCGTTGCCTGCGCGCGGGAGCCCTTCGTCGGGAGCGATCGGATGTGACCGCGTGCGCGAGGTGCGGCCTACGGAACCACCGGGAAGCGCCTTTTTGCCTCGGAACCGGACCAGAGGGGCGGGGTGCGTTGACACCCCGCCACCTGGTTTTCAAGTCGACACCAGCGCCTCAGTACTTCGTTCAGCCTCCGTAGCCAGTGGCGGAACCCCACGCGTGCGGTCACGGGCCGCGTCCCATCCGCGCACGAAAGCGCAGCAAGTTTGCGCAAGCTGGCCCATGAGGCAGGGGCTACCTGACCGTGCGCACGGTGGCACGCGCGGGGCAGCCGCAGTATGGTTGTCTCAACAGAGAAGGCGTCAGGGAGGATCAGCATGTCCGTTCACGGCGCGGGTCAATCAATTGAGGCGACCGTTTCAAGGTGGGAAGGCATCACCACGAACCCCCACCGGTTCGGTGGGATCGAATATCGGCTGGGAGATCGGGAGATCGGCCACGTCCACGGTGATGGCCTTGTTGACATCCCGTTCCCAACGCGCGTGTGGCACGAGCTCGTGGCAGCGGGGCAAGCCGTACCCCACCATGTCTTGCCAAACAGCGGATGGGTCAGCTTCTACATTCGTGAGGCAGAGGATGTTGAGAAGGCGATCGTATTGCTGCGACGATCCTATGAACTCGCAGCGAGCCACAGGGAAGGGGGAAGGTCGACAGGCGCCGGGTAGTGCGTCGGCTGATTTCGTCACTACCCAGCGGGGTGGGTCGCCGCCCCCTGGCTGACGCGGTCCGCGCCCGCTCTGCGTCGGCCGTGCTGCCGTTACAGGTTCGTCGTGGCGGTCCACGAATATCGTGCGGCAGCCCAGCACTGCCTGCTCACACGGTCACGCTCTCGCGGTCCGGCCACCCGCCCCTCTACCAGGCCCGGACGACCCCTCACCCAATCTCGAGCCGCCGGCGCCCAGGTCGGCCTCGCGTAAGATATTGAGGGCCGCTTGCGATTCACCCTCGACGATCGCCCAATCGGCAGCGTCCGCGATGGCGTGGTTGGGGTGGAGTGATACTTCGTAGAGCCGCTCGAGGGCGGTCTTCACCCGACCGATCTCCTCGGATGCGAGTCGCTGCGCCTCGGTCACGACGCCGTCTTCGAACGCCCGCAACGCGTCGCGATAGGCCCGGCGGGCCGCGAGCTCTGGCGCCGCACGCGCGGTCGTGCTCCGTGTTCTGCGCCGTGCACCAGCCGCCGACGCTCCCGCCACCTTGATCCGAGCGGTGCATCGGTCGATGCGCTTCTGCACATACTCGCGAACCGCTTCGATCCCGCTCACCTGGCGTGCCATGTGCCTGCCTCCTGGCCGATTTCCACGAGCGCCTTGTCGCCTCGGTCGTAGACGCGATACGTCGCCACCGCTGTGCGCGCCGAGCGTCCGTGCCTTGGCCGGTGCTCACGTCAAACAGGCTGCCGAGTCGCGGGCAGGTCCCGGGGAACGCGTTCGACCCTGGCGACGGTCGCACGGATATCCGCACGCACAGTTCGTGTACGCGATACACGCTTCGAGGACCTCTTGTGCGCGGCCACGGCGCCGCAGGCAGGACGGCGGCCATGTGCAACCGCTGGTTTCGTGGTGACGAGGCGAGGGAAATGCCGGTTAGCCAAGTTTGACACGATGTCGAATGTCGGATATACTCCAAATCGAACGAAAGTGGAATGTGCCGGCATAAACTCCGGAGGCGTTCCTCAAATGAAAGTTGGATTTATCGGCCTCGGCGCCATGGGTGCTCCGATGGCCGAACGTGTCGTAAAGGCCGGATTTGAGACGTTCACGACGTTCCATAAGCGCCGCGCACCCGCAGACGTACTCGCCCAGTTGGGCGCTACCATTCTCCACTCGCCCGCCGAAATAGCCCGCGCAACGGATACGATTGTCACCATTCTGCCCGCGGATGCCGAGCTCCGAGAGACGGTTTTCGGCTCCGATGGCTTGTTGAGGGGCTTCTCCAAGGGGAAGATCCTGATCGATATGACCACTTGTACCGCGCTCACGTTGCAGGACGTCGAACGCGCGCTCACGTCGGTCGGCGGTCGCGTTCTCGACGCGCCTGTGAGCGGCGGGACGCCGGGTGCCGCGACCGGAACACTCACGATCATGGTTGGTGGCGATCCCGACCTCCTAGAATACTGCCGCCCGCTGTTGGCAACTATGGGGAGCCGGATCGTGCATGTCGGACCGGTAGGTCAGGGCAAAGTGGTCAAGATCGTCAACCAGATGATGGCCGCGGTTCATCTGGCCATGATCGGGGAAGCGTTTGCGCTAGGGGTCAGGTGCGGCGCCGATCCAGCGACTCTCTATAACGTCATCAAAGACTCGTCAGGCTATTCTAGGATGATGGATGCGCGGCTGCCTGGCTTTCTTCTGGAAGGGTCGTTCCAGCCGGGGTTCAAACTCGACCTGATGAAGAAGGATGTGAATCTCGCGCTCGATTCGGCTCGTGCCCAGGGGGTTCCGCTGTTGCTGACGTCGATCGTGGGCCAGGTGTTTTCGGCCGCGAGCGGCGCGGGAAAGGGCGACGCGGACTTTGCTGCCGCGGCGCAGTACCTGGCCGGGCTAGCCGGTGTCGAGTTGCATCACCCCGAAAGCAGGCGAGGACCGTCGACCCGCGGAGCACACAAATGACGATCGGCGCAGAACGCGTCGTCGACCAGTTTATCGGATTCGATCCGGCCACACTGTATGAGGCTGCGGACCACCAGGGTATGGTGGATCCCGCGATCCGCCCTGCGTGGCCGGGCGCGCGCATGTGCGGGATCGCGTGCACGGTGGTATGCCCGCCCGGGGACAACCTGATGCTGCACCATGCCGTGGCGGCGGCCGGGCCGGGAATGATCATCGTAGCCACTCTGGGCGGGTATCTGCGAACCGGCGCGTGGGGGGAAGTCCTCACCGTGGCCGCGCAGGCGAGAGGCGTCGCGGGCCTGGCGATCGACGGCGCGGCTCGGGATATCGAGGCCATCGCCGAGCGTCGGTTTCCCGTTTTTGCCCGCGGCCTCGCGATCGGTTCGTGCACGAAGGAGCGTTTCGGCTCGCTCGACATCCCGATTGAGTTCGGTGGTCTGATCGTACGTCCCGGTGATATCGTGCTCGGCGATTCGGATGGCATCGTGATCGTGGCGAAGGAGCGGGCGGAACAGATCCTGGAGGCCGCCGCGCGGCGTCGCCTGCGCGAGGCGGAGATCATGGCGGAATTGAACAAGGGCAAGACCACCATCGAACTGCTGCACCTGCCGCCCCTGGCCAAGCCCGGAGTTTCCGGAACGTGAGCGACACCGCCGGCGACAAGCCCCAGCGGTTCCGGTCGGACGATCTGGTCACCTATTCGCGCGCCGTCTTGGAGCGGCTCGATGTTTCCGCGCACGACGCCCGCGAAGTAGCGGAATGTCTGGTCATGGCCCAACTGCGCGGTGTGGATTCGCACGGCTTGATCCGTCTGCCGGTCTACGTGCGGCGGCTCGAGGCAAAGGTCGTGAAGGCCAGGCCGGTGATCCGTGTGGAGTCACGCTACGCGGCCGTGGCGCTGGTGGATGGTGACAACGGCCTGGGTCCGGTGGTCGGTTCGCGCGCGATGGACGAGGCGCTCCGTCTTGCTGCAACCAGCGGCATCGGTTACGTGGGCGTCCGCGGCAGCAACCATTTCGGGGCCGCCGCGTTCTACGTGGACAAGGCGATCCGGCGAGGGTACATTGGCTGCGCGGTGTCCAACGCCCCGCCCAACATGGCGGCCTTCGGCGGACGAGGGCGGATTCTCGGAACCAACCCGTTGGCCGTCGGCATTCCCGCGGGCGAGGAACGGCCGCTGCTCTTCGATGCGTCCTCGAGCGTGGTGGCGCGGGGCAAGATCATCATCGCCGCCGAGCGCAACCTGCCGATCCCGGAAGGGTGGGCCATCGACGCGGAAGGGCGACCCACCACGGACGCGCGAGCCGCGCTGGCCGGCGTGGTGCTGCCGTTCGGCGGTCCTAAGGGGTCGGCCATTTCGTTTATCATCGACATCCTGTCCGGCGTGCTGACGGGCGCGTCCTTTGCGCTCTATTTGAACACGCTCGAAAACGTGAAGGCGGTGCAAGGCCTCGGCCACGCGTTCATCGCGCTGCGGACGGATCTGTTCCTGCCCGCGCCGGAGTTCGCGCGGCGCATGGACACGATCCTGCGCATGCTCAAGAACTCGCCGCCCGCCGCGGGCGTTCCGCGCGTACTCGCTCCGGGGGAGGTGGAGTTCGACACGGAGGCCCGCTTCCGCGAGTCCGGGCTGCCGCTCGCGGACGAAGTGGTGCGGCAACTGGTGGATCTCGGCCGCCGCGTGGATGTCGAGTTTCCCGCTTGCCTGGAACAGGAGAGCTACTCCTGATGACCATCGACGCCGGGCAGTCCTTTAATCCCGGATTTCCGATGTGACGACGGAACGGAAACTGTGGAGATGCGTCGAACGTCTTGATCTGTGCGGGTTTGAGCGCGATGGCGACGCCGCAGAGGTCTGCATCCTATGGGTGAAGCACAAAATCAGCCCTTTCAGCTCTCGTTTAACCCCAGACTCCGCATCGAATTCCAAGGCTCGCGGGTCACCTCCGACGGCGGGCTCATCCTCGTGCGCGAACTGGACGAGCGGTTGGGCTTCAGTGAACTCATCGCGCAGCATTTGACCGATCCGAGGGGCACGAACACGCAGTTCCCGCTCGCCGACTTGGTCCGGCAATCGGTCTACCGCCGATTGGCGGGGTACGAGGACGTGAACGATGCTGAACGCCTCTCCCAGGATCCAACTTTCCGGCTGATCGGGGCCGAGCAGCTCTGGGAGCGCGGGGCCGCTCTGACGTCCCGGGCGCACTCCTTCGAGACAGAGCTGCTGACCCAAGATGAGAACCTCGCTGGGCTGGCTGCGATCAACCGGGAGTTGATCGCGAAGGTGGATCCTATGGACACCCCGCAGCGGGTGGTGCTCGATATCGATAGTACCGAGATCCCCGTCTACGGCCAACAGGAGCAGAGCGCCTATAACGGGCACTTTGAGTCGACCTGCTATCATCCGCTGCTGCTGTTCAATCGGGAGGGCGACTGTCTGGCGGCGAAGTTGCGGCCGGGCAACGTTCATAGCGCCGAGGAGTGGGACCAGGTGTTGCTGCCCGAGCTCGAGCGGCAGCAGCGGGAGGGCAAGGACGTGGTCGTCCGGGCCGATGCCGGTTTTGCCAAGCCGGAGCTCTACGAAGCCCTGGAGACTCGGAACGCAAAGTACGCTATTCGCATCCCCTCGAACGACACATTGGAGCGGGCCATCGCGGAGTTGCTCACGCGGCCGGTCGGACGCCCCAGTCACAAGCCGGTGGTCCGGTACAAGAGCTTCCGGTACCAGGCCGCGAGTTGGAAGATCGCGCGGCGAGTGGTGGCGAAGATCGAGTTCCACTGCGAGGAACTGTTCCCGCGAGTAGGGTTCATCGTGACGACTCTGGAGGCGGACAGCCGCGCGGTGGTGCGGTTCTACAATAAGCGCGGGACTGCGGAGCAGTGGATCAAGGAAGGCAAGCAGGCGGTGAAGATGACGCGGCTGAGCTGCCACCGGTTCCGGGCGAACGAGGTGCGGCTGTGGCTGAGCGTGATCGCGTACAACTTGGGCAACTTGTGGCGGCGGTTCGGGCTGCCGAAACGGATTGATACGTGGTCGCTGACGAGTCTGCAGCAGCGTCTGATGAAGACGGGTGGCCGGCTCGTGAAACACGCGCGATACTACTGGTTGCTGTTGGCGGAGGGGCACCTGACACCGCAGCTGTTCGGGGCGATCGTGCGGCGGCTTGGGATGCTGCCGGGGCCCGCAGGGTAGCAGCCGGCGATCGTCGCGGCCAACAAGGACGAGAAGGAGGCCGAGGGGGACGTGTCTGAGAAATCGGTGGCCAGCGCGACCATGCCCGGGATTGGGGGTTTCGGACGGGCCCGAACAGCCTTTCATGGGGCCGTCGGTCACACTCGTCCCCGAAGAGCCAGATGGACTCCTTCAACACAAGGTGTTCAGACACGGATAATGGAAATCCCGGTTAATTTCTTCCCGGTGCCCACCGACATACATTTCGGCTGCGGCATGCTGCGGACGCTTCCGGAGCGGATCAAAGCCTTGGGCGGCACCCGCGCCTTCGTGGTGACCGATCCGGGGCTCGCGGCGGCCGGGATTCTTGAAGACGTCATGCGCATCCTCAAAGACGCCGCCATCGGATTCGATGTGTGCGACCGCGTGAAGCCGGATTCGGGGTCGGTCCTGATCGACGAGACCACCGCCGAGTTCAAGCGACGCGCCGCCGATGTCGTGATCGGCGTCGGCGGTGGCAGCTCGCTCGACACGGCCAAGGCGGTGGCGGCGCTCGCCACGAACCCAGGACCCGCGCTGTCGTACATCGGCCTCCACAAGATCCGTAACCGGCCGCTTCCGATGATCGCCATCCCCACAACGGCCGGCACGGGGAGCGAGGTCACGCTGTGGGCGGTGTTCACGGACGAGGGCAGCGGCACAAAAGTGGCGATCGGCAGCACACTCATCTATCCGGCGGTGGCTCTCTGCGATCCCGACCTGACGTTGGGACTGCCGCCGACGCTGACCGCGGCCACCGGTATGGACGCGCTCGCCCATGCCGTTGAGTGCTACACCAACAACGCCTGCCAACCGATTTCGGCGTCGCTTGCGCTGCGGGCCATCGAGCTGATCGGCCGGCACCTGCGCAGCGCCACCCTCAACGGGCGCAAGTGCGAGTCGCGCTACGCCATGATGCTGGCCGCCACCATGGCCGGCATCGCCATGAACCCGACGCGTCTCGGGCTGGCGCACGCCCTGGCGATGCCGCTCGGAAGCTGGGACCTCCACGTGCCGCACGGCATTGTGCTGGCGGTTACACTGCCGGCGGTCATGGAGTTCAACTATGTGGCTGCGCCGGACCGGTTCGTGGATGTGGCGCGCGCGCTCGGCGAACGGGTCGAGCATCTTTCGCGTGTGGAGGCGGCCGCCCGCGCGGTCAGCGCCGTGCGGGAGTTGGCGCGCGATATCGGCATGCCGAAGGACCTGTCGGGCTACGGAGTGCGCGCGGAGCATGTCCGCCCGGTGGTTGAAGAGGCCATGACGAGCGGCAACGTCCCGGTGAACCCGCGCCGCACGGGCGTCGACGACATGACGCGGATCCTCCGGCAGACGCTGCAGTGAGAGACGCGCATGCAGCCGTACGCTAATTTTATTGCCGGAGACTGGGTGCCACCCGGGACGGGGAGCGACTATGCGACCCATAGCCCCGCCCATCCCGAACAGGAATTGGGCCAGTTCCCCCAATCCGGACCGGCTCACGTCGACGCTGCCGCATTCCCTGGTTGGGCGGGAACGCTAGGACCGCAGCGGGGTGCGCCACTCTACCGGTCCGCGCAGCTCCTGGAGGATTCGAAGAGCGATCTTGCCGAGGTCGTCATGCTGGAACAGGGAAAAGCGCTCAGCGAATCCGTGGGCAAGGTGTCCCGGGCCGTGGTGGTGGCGCGGTACATGGCCGGCCAGGCCAGATGTCCCTTGGGACAGACATTTCCGAGTGAGCGCACGAGCGTTTCCTGCCACACCGTCCTGGAGCCGCTCGGGGTGGTCGCAACCATCAACCCCTGGAATGTTCCGGTCATCACCCCCGTGCGGAAGATCGCGCCGGCCATCGCGTACGGCAATACCGTGGTGTTCAAGCCGGCGTCGCTGACACCCCGCTCCGCCGTGTTCGTCATGTCTGCCCTGGCGCGCGAGGAGATCTTCGGGCCCATCCTGCCGGTGATCCGCGTACGGGACGCGGATGAAGCCATCGCGGTTGCGAACGACACGCGGTACGGTCTGGCGGCGGCGTTCACCTCGCGCACGGAGTTGACACACAAGTTCGCTGCGGGAATCGACGCTGGGATCATCCACCTGAGCCACGGAACGGCAAGCCAGGCGTGCGTGCCGTTCGGCGGCCGAAGGGAATCTGGACAGGGAGCGTTCTCCATCGGCCCCACCGCGAGAGACGTCTTCACTGACGTAAAGGCCGTCTATGCCAAGTGGTAAGCCCGCCAACGGCAGCCAGTCCCAGGCGCTTGAGCCGTTGTCGAACAGCCTGCCGCTGGGCGCACGAGTCTACCAGGCGCTGCTGAACAGTATCGTCAGCAGGCGGATCGAGCCTGGAGCGCCGCTGCGCCCGGAAGCCATTGCGCGGCAGCTTGAAGTGAGCACGACGCCGGTTCGGGAAGCGATGCAGCGCCTCGAGAGCGATGGACTGGCGATCAAGAGACCGAACCAGGGCTGGTTTGTGCGGGAGCATACCAAGCAGGAGATCAAGGAGCTCTACGAGATTCGGGCCGCGCTCGAAAGTCTCAGCGTCCGCCTGGCGTGCGCGCGCATCACGGAAGACGAGATCACGTGGCTGCGAGAACACCAGTCCGTGGGGGAAGCCGCGCTGGCCGCCGGCGACATGGACGCCTACCGAGTCTATAACCGTGACCTGCACGCGGCCATCATGCGCGCGGCTCGGAACTCGTACCTGGCCGCCGTGATGGGCCAGCTTCAATCGCAGAGCGAGATGCTGGTGGCGCGAACCATCCGTATCATTGGACGGCCGGTGCGCGCGATCGAGGAACATCACCGGCTCATCGAACTGATTGCAGCGCGCGACGGCGCCGATGCCGGGCAGCTCATGCATCAGCACATATCCAGCGCCCTGGAGGACATCCTGTCGTACGGGCTCGATGGAGGCGGCGAACCGCGCCGCGCGGAACGCTGACACCCCAGGGCAGCGGAACGCGGTGAGGGCACCGCAACGGATGGCGGTGAATCCGGTGGTCCGCGGCGGGACTCAGGAAAGGAGCCCGGCATGAGAGTCGCGATCGGCGGTGATCACGCAGGCTTTCGGCTGAAGACGGTGATCATCCAGGCCGTCAAGGATCTCGGTCATGATGTGACCGACCATGGAAGCTACGATGAGACGCCGGTGGACTTTCCCGACGTCACTCGGAGGGTCTGCGCGGACGTCCTCGACGGGAACGCCGACCGCGCGGTCCTGGTGGCGGGGACGGGAGCCGGTGTGGTGATCGCGGCAAACAAGATTCGGGGAATTCGTGCGTCGATCTGCCACGATGGTCATACCGCCCACCAGTGCGTCGAACATGACGATGCCAACGTCATGTGCATCGGAGCAAAGATCGTGGGATCGTGGCTGGCGGTTGATCTGGTCAGCACGTACTTGCAGGCCCGATTCAGCGGGGACGAAGATGCCGCGAGGCGCGTGGAGAAGATTCGCCAAATGGAGCGAAACGGCTTCGGCAACACGGGTGCATAGCGTGGACGCCACTCACAACGAGGCAGGTCGACATGTACGGCACGTCGGCCCTGAGCAACGATGACTGCGGATCGTGGCCGTGGCGCTTCTAACGGAGGCAGGTGCGTTCATCGATCGACGCCGCATCACGGGTGTAGCGCTACCTACTCGGAGCAGACAGGGGGTGTAGCAGAGCGTGACCGACATGTATGAACTGGCCAGCAAGTTCAAGTACCTCCGAATCACCGACGTGGTCGATGCCCTGGACGCCGTGGACAGACAGGATTTGACACTGATGGACGAACGCATCAGGCCGCTCTGGCAGGGCATGCGATTCTGGGGGCCGGCTGTGACGGTGAGGGCGCTCCCGGCCAATGTGCGCATGCCAAAGCTTTCGGCCGAGGGAGCGATCCGGTCGCACGCAACGTGGTTTGCCGAGCACGGACGCAACGAAATCGGCAGTGTCGTGCGACGAGGCTGCGTGGTGGTCACGGCAACGGATGGATGCCCCGAGACCGGCATCTGGGGGTCGAACAACTCGCTTGGACTGATCGCCAAGGGCGCGGTCGGGGTGGTTACGGACGGATATGCACGGGATACCGATGAACTGATCTTGCAGAAGACCCCGGTCGCGTGTCGCGGGCGAGGTCGAACCATCATCCCGGGGCGCGTGACGTTTGCCGGGGTGAACGAGCCGGTCGCCTGCGGCGGGGCCCTGGTCCGTCCGGGCGACATCATCGGATGTGACGGCGACGGGTGCATCGTCGTCCCTGCGGAGGTCGCACTTGACGTGGTCCGGATCGCCAAAGGCATCTTGATCGACGACGCCGTGAAGCGGCGTGAGCTCTATCAGCAGTTGGGGATGCCATTGGACGAGACCGTCGCGGTGGAAGAAATGGAAGCCTTCTACGCAGGCTTGTGAGGCGGCGCCGCGTACGGCCGCTGAGGAGGCGGCCGGAGAGGCCGGCGGAATCGCCGGACTCGATCAGCGGCGACGTGCGGGTGCGATGGGAGCTCAGGGGTAGGATCAGCGAAGATTCTTCGGGAGGTGCCCGCGATGGATCGATCAATCTCCACCGATGTGAGCCGTCCTGCGGTCCGTACCGTCCGAAGCCGTCGTGATTTTCTCGCTCTGGCGCGTCAAGGGGTCATCATGCTGGGAGCGAGTGGCGGGCTGACGGCCCTGCTCCAGGAAGTTCAGGGTGAGCAGAGCGGGTACGCCGCGCCGGCGCCCGGGAAAGGGCCGGTCGAAGGCGAGATCGGGTTCTCCTGGTGGGGGACCGGGGAGCGGAGCCGGAAAACCCAGGCGGTGATGGCGCTGTTTCAGCAGAAGTTCCCCAAGGCGAAGCTGGACGGGCAGCCGGTGGGTGATTTCAACACCTACTGGGAGAAGCTCACGGTCGAGGCCGCGGCGCATAACCTTCCGGACGTGCCGCAAATGCAGGTCCGGTACCTCACCGTGTACGACACCCGGCAAGCCCTGCGCCCGCTGGATGACCTGGTTCAGTCAGGGGCGATTGACGTGTCCGGAATTCCCAAGGTAATCGTAGACTCCGGTCGGGGCCGGGACGGGAAGCTGTACATGGTGCCGACGGGGTCGGCGACCAACAACTGGATGTACAACGCCACGATGGCCGAGAAGGCAGGGCTCGCGCCGTTGCCAGCGGACATGACCTGGGACCAGCTGCAGCAGTGGCTGTTGGCCGCCAAGGACAGGCTGCCGTCCGGTGTGTACGCCAGCGACCTGCGCGGCAGCGACGACTCCCTGTTGTGGGCGTGGGTCGCATCTCATGGCCAACCTGTCTTCACCAAGAGCGGGCAGCTGGGCTTTCCCGAACAGCTCATGGTGCAGTACTGGAACTGGTGGGAGACCCTCCGCAAGGCGGGGGCCACGGTGACGGCGGCCATGATGCAGGAGGAGCCGAGCGATAACCAGCAGGGGTACCTCACGCTCGGAAGAGCAATGTTCGACGAGCGGCCGGCGAACCAGTTGGCCGCAATCCAGGCCCCGCTCACGGCGAGCGGCAAGGGGACGTTGAAGTTGGCCGCTTTCCCCAGGCGTCCGAGCGGGAACGGTCAGGTGCTCGTGAACAACGGGTTGTCCATCGCGGCCAACTGTACCAACGTCTCCACCGCCGCGGCATGGATCAATTTCTTCACCAACGACCCCGACGGAGCGAAGGCGTACGCCTCGGACAACGGGGCTGTGACCGGGACGAAGTTGTTGGACGCGCAAATCGCCGAGGCGGGTGCTGCGTTGCCGGCGACAAAGGACTACCTCCAGTTCATCAGGGGGGTCATCACCGGCAAGCCCACCATCGTCGACTTTCCGGCCAACTACAGCGCGGCGGTCCAGGCCCTGGCGAGGAACTATTCGAATGTGGCCTTCGGGAAAGCGAGCGTCGAGTCAGCGGTGAAGGCCTTTTTCTCCGAGACCAACGCGGCCATACGCTAGGTATATGGCGGAGATGGGTGATCCATCGCACGCCCGGGTGGGACGCATGGCCCCCATTCGCCGAGATGCGAACATGTCGGTCGGGCACGAGTCGGCGATGATGCCGGCGGGGCCGCGCCACCCGGGGGCGAAGCCCCGCCGTCGGGATGACCGTATCGCGTATCTCTTCTTGGCTCCGTGGTTACTCGGGCTCGTCGGGATCACGGTCGGCCCGCTCCTGGCGTCCCTCGGGCTCTCGTTCACGCACTACGACCTGTTGTCCGCCCCCTCATGGACGGGACTCACGAACTATCGGCGGATGATAGCAGGGGACCCCAGCTTCCTGCAGTCGCTGGTCGTGACGGTCCTCTACGTCGCGATCTCAGTGCCCTCCGTGCTCGTGATCTCGTTGGCCTTGGCGCTGGTGCTGAACCGCGGCCTCCGCGGCCTGACCCTGTATCGGGGGCTGTTCTATCTTCCTTCCCTGCTGGGCGGAAGCGTTGCACTTGCCGTCCTGTGGCGCCAGGTGTTCGGCATCGACGGCATGCTGAACCATGTACTCGCCCTGGTTCACATCACGGGACAGAGTTGGATCGGGAGCCCGGGCACCGCGCTCTATACGTTGGTGTTGCTGAATGTCTGGCAGTTCGGGGCGACAATGATCATCTTCCTGGCCGGCCTTCGTCAAATTCCCCAGGACCTCTATGAGGCCGCTGCGGTGGACGGCGCGCGACGGTGGCGACAGCTTCTCCAGATCACGATCCCCATGCTGTCGCCGGTGATCTTCTTCAACACGGTTTTGGGTCTGATCCGAGCATTTCAGGTCTTCACCTCCGCCTACGTGATCAGCAATGGCACCGGCGGCCCCGCCGATTCGATGCTTCTCTACGCCCTCTATCTCTATCAGCAGGGTTTCGTGAACTACGACATGGGGTATGCGGCGGCCATGGCATGGGTACTGGTGGTCATGATCGCGGTGTTGACTGGGGCGGCATTCCTGAGCGCGCGTTTCTGGGTGCACTACGCGGACTGAGGCAGGATGGATACCGCCGCGATCCCTCGGAGACACCTCACCGCCACCCTGGGCGGAGGGGCCCGCCACGTGCTGCTCATCGCCCTGCTGGTGGCGACGCTCTACCCGGTGCTGTGGATGGTGGGCGCGTCGTTCGAACCGAGCGCTCAGATCTTCGTGAACGTCGGGCTGCTGCCGAAGGTGTGGACGTTTGCCAACTATCAACGCGGCTGGTATCCGATGCAGAACCTGTCGTTCAGCCGCTTGTTCGCGAACTCCCTGATCATCGCCTGCGTCGCGGTGCTCGGGAACGTGTGCTCGTGCACGATGGCGGCGTATGCCTTCGCGCGGCTGCAGTTCCGGCTTCGAGGTACCCTCTTCGCCATTATGCTGTTGACCATCATGCTACCCTACCAGGTGCTGATCATTCCCCAGTACATCCTCTTCCTCCGTTTCGGATGGTTGAATACCTATCTGCCGCTGGTGGTGCCCCGCTTGCTTGCGGTCGACGGGTTCTTCGTCTTCTTGATGGTTCAGTTCATCCGCGGGCTGCCGAGGGAAATCGACGAGGCCGCCATCATCGACGGCTGCGGCCATTGGCAGGTGTTCTTGCGCATTGTCGTCCCGCTGTCCATGCCGGCGATGGCGACGACGGGGATCTTCACGTTCATCAACTCGTGGAACGATTTCCTGGGGCCGTTGCTCTACTTGACCAAACCGGTGATGTATACGGTTCCCCTGGGTTTGAACTTGTTCCTCGACCTCAACGAGGCATCCCAATGGGGCCCGCTCTTCGCGATGTCGGCGCTCAGCCTCGTTCCGATCTTCGTGATCTTCCTGTTCTTCGAGAGGTTGCTGACCGAGGGCATCGCGACGACAGGGATCAAGTGAACAAGAGGCAGCTGGCGTTGAGGCGTTCCGCGCTCGTGATCGAGCCGCTGACCGCGATGCCGCCAAGTGAAACCTCACCAACCGCACACGTGTCTCAACGGTAGTCGAACAGCGAGAGACGCTCACAACAGTGGGAGGGAGCGCCACATGGATCCGGAACGGCAGCGGTTGCTCGACCTGTATCGGGAACTCCGCGTGACGGATGTTGCGGACGGATTGGACATGCTCGGCTATCAGGATATCGGACTCATGGATCCGGCGATCCGTCCACTGGTGCGGGACGTCGTGAATCTCACACACCGTTTCGTGGGGTTCGCGCACACGCTTCGGTTTGTGCCGACGAATCACCCGGTCACGGCACGCACCCCGGATGAGATGCGGGCGTTCATCCGCGATTGGTACCGACAGTTGGCTTCGGGGCCGCAGATGGAAATCCACGCTGGCGATGTCGTCGTCATCGATGGCGCCGACACTCGCGTCGGCTTCGCGGGATCCAACAACACGCTCAGCTGGATTCTTCGCGGCGCGGTTGGCGTGGTGACGAACGGGGGAGCACGAGACACCGACGAGCTGATCCGACAAGGATGCCGCGTGTACTGCGCGCGTATCGAGAAGACCATCCGGCCGGCCCGCCTTGAGTTCAACGCGGAGCAGGTGCCGATCAACTGCGGAGGTGTGCTGGTCAAACCGGAGGACGTGGTGGTCGCGGACGGTGACGGCGTCGTGGTCGTGCCGCGCGACTTCGCGGACCAGGTGGCGACGTACGCCCGGGAGGTCGCCGAGGGCGACCGACAGAAGCGGCGTGCCCTGTACAAGCAAGGCGGACTGGCGGAGGACGACAGCGTGCTTCCTCTGTCGGAGATTGAGTCGCGGAGCCGTCCCAAGCCCGGTGGGGCAGCGGACTGACGGAGTGGTGATTGGCGACCCACCGTCCGACGGTGCAGCACGACCCTGTCGGCTGCGGCGTCGATCGACCGGTACCGGGAGCCGAGGACGGAAGGTGCCTGCGCAATCGTCGGGCCGCACTGGCGCGAAGCGACGCCCGCTGATCCGCCTCCTGAGGTCTCTTTCGCGCCCTGGCACCGGCGGGGCCCCGCGAGACGATGCGGGACCGACCGGTGCATCCCGAACGCGTATCGTTCCGATGCTCGTCGGTCAGCCCGTACGTGCCGCGGTTTGAGGTGGCGCGCGACACTCAGGGCGCCGTGCTGGGCGCAGCGCGCGCAGTCTCTTCATGCGGCCCCCGTTGCCCGGGTCGTCCGGTACGGCCCCGCTGTGATCGGCTGCCGGCGGTTCTCCCCTCCGGGTGACTGAATCGGACGTCGGGCCGGCGCTCACGCCGGCAGCTCCCCCCACCGAACCCTCGTGAGTGAGCTGTGTTGGGGACTGCCGGGCAGGCCTCCGGCGTTGTGCGGTGAAGGACTCGCTGTCGCGCGTCAAGGCCGTGCTGAGGAAGGGACGACTATGGGCAACCGTGTCGCGCTTACGGGCTTGGGCGTTGTTACTCCGGTCGGGGTCGGCAAGACGGCCTTTTGGAGTGGCCTCATCGAAGGCCGGTCGGGGGTTCGCCGGATCTCATCGTTTGATGCTCGCCCGTACGACACACAGATCGCCGGGGAGGTCTTGGATTTCGACCCGGGTGACTTCATGGGCAAGAAGGAGATCCGTCGCAGTGACCGGTTCGCGCAGTTTGCGCTCGCCGCCGCACGGCTCGCGTTAGAGGACGCCGGGTTCGCCATCACGCTCCACAACGCGGAACGCGTCGGGGTGATCATTGGGTCTGGGATCGGCGGAGCGCAGACCTGGGAGGAACAGCACCGGCTCATGTTGGAACGCGGCCCTGGTCGTGTGAGCCCGTTTTTCGTCCCCAGTCTCATGATCAACGGGGCGGCCGGCATGGTGAGCATCGACACGGGCGCGCGCGGACCGAATGCGTCGGCTGTGTCGGCCTGCGCGACTGGTGGACACGCCGTGGGTGACGCGCTGCGGGCGATCCAGCACGGCGAGGCCGATGCGATGGTCTGCGGTGGCACAGAAGCCGCCATCACCCCCCTCAGTCTCGCAGGGCTGTGCGCCATGAGGGCGATGAGCACGAGAAACGACGCTCCCGAGAAGGCGATGAGGCCCTTTGACGCCCACCGGGATGGGTTCGTGTTGGGCGAAGGCGCCGGGATTGTATTGCTCGAGGAATGGCAACACGCCGAGCGGCGCGGCGCGCGCATCTACGCCGAGGTTGCGGGGTACGGGAGGAGCGCGGATGCGCACCATATCACCCAGCCGGATCCGGAGGGGGACGGAGCCGCGCGAGCGATGCGGCTAGCGCTTCGCGACGCGTCGCTGGACCCGGCGCAGGTCGGTTACATCAACGCTCACGGGACGAGCACGATCCTGAACGATCGCCTAGAGACGGTGGCGATCAAGCGCGTGTTTGGTGACCACGCCGCTCAGCTTGCGGTGAGTTCGACGAAATCCATGACCGCGCATCTCTTTGGCGCCGCCGGGGCTGTCGAGGTCGCGGTGTGTGCGTTGGCTATCGAACGCGCGGTGCTGCCGCCGACGATCAACTATGAGACCCCGGACCCAGAGTGTGACCTCGATTGCATCCCCAACACGGCACGGCCGGCTCGGGTTGACGTGGCGATGACCAACGCGTTCGGATTCGGGGGACACAACGCCGTCCTCGTCCTCCGACGACCGTCGTGACTGAAGATCCCCGCGAACACTTCCTCGCCGATCGGCGGTCCAATCAAGATGCCTGAGGTGCACGTTCGCCGCCATCGTGGACAAGAATCCCGCACGCGCGATCCTGGGTACGGGCGATCGCTGCGCCGCCCCGTGCCCGTCTTCGCCGTGCATCCAGTCGACCGTCCGCCTGTCCGAACACTGGCCGCAGGAATCCCCAGGGACTGCTGGAACCACGTAGCGACTCGTGGACCAGACTGACGGCGTCCCGCTGGAACAGGAACGCAGCGGTTTGCTGGGAGGTGGCAAGGTGCCAGAGAGTTTCATCTCACGCGCGTTCCATGGACGTCGGCAGAGCAACGACGTGTCGGCGCGCCTCCCTCCTGGACAGTATCTGGAACGTGGGTTTCCCGTGCTGTCGGCCGGTCCGACTCCTCATACGCCGCTGGAGCGGTGGGATTTTTCAATTCTGGGCAGTGTGGCGCAGCCCAAGCGCTGGACCTGGAACGAACTGCGCGCCCTGCCGCACGAGTCGATCACGGTCGACATCCACTGCGTGACCAAGTGGTCGAAACTGGACACGCACTGGGAGGGGGTTTCCGTCGACACGTTGCTGGCGCAGATCGAATCCGAAGCCGACTACGTCATCGCCTTCTGCGACGGCGGCTACACCACGAACCTGCCACGTGATGAAGTGACGGGAGGCAAGGCGTGGATCGCGTATGCGTACGATGGCGAGCCGCTCCCGCCTGAGCACGGGGGCCCGGCACGGCTGCTGGTGCCTCGCCTGTATTTTTGGAAGAGCGCAAAGTGGGTCCGGGGGCTGCGCCTGGTCGATACGGATGAGCCAGGTTTCTGGGAGACCCTCGGCTATCACAATCTTGGTGATCCATGGAAGGAACAGCGGTACGCCGGCGACTGACCTGGCAGCTCGGCGAGGTCGTAGAGACACGGATGGAGACCCCGCGGGCGAGAAGCCTGACACTGATGGTGCCGGACTGGCCCGGGCACCGCCCGGGCCAGCACGTGGACGTCCGGCTCACCGCGGAAGACGGCTACCGGGCGGAGCGAAGCTATTCCATCGCCTCACCTCCCGAGGAGAACCCGAGGGTGACCATCACGGTCGAGCGGCTGGACGATGGAGAGGTGTCGCCCTATTTGGTTGACGAGGTGCACGGCGGCGACCGCCTGGAGCTTCGGGGTCCCATCGGAGGGTACTTCGTCTGGGAGGCGAGCATGGGCGGGCCGCTGTTGCTCGTCGGCGGGGGGTCGGGGATTGTGCCGCTCATGGCCATGCTCCGGCACCGGCGGGCGCGCGCTAGCACCGTGCCGACCCGATTGCTGTACTCCTCGCGGTCGCAAGACGAGGTGATCTACCACAACGAGTTCGATGACGTAGCGGCGCGCGAGACGGGGCTCAAGGTGATCTACACGCTGACCCGGCGACAGCCCTCGGGGTGGACAGGGTATGGGCGCCGTATCGACAGCGATCTTTTGCGGGACGTGGCATGGCCCGCCCAAGACCGTCCGCTCGCCTACATCTGCGGCCCCACGCAGTTCGTCGAGACGGCTGCTACGGGCCTTGCGGCGCTGGGGTACGATCCAACCCTCATCAAAACCGAGCGCTTCGGGCCGACAGGAGGCGAGTAATGGAAACGAGGCTGGATGGTAATGTTGCCGGAGGGGTCCTCGGCGAGATCTTCCCCTTCGAAATGACCAGTCCCCTGGCAACCTGTGATGGGTGTGGAGCGACCGAGCCGATTGGCGCATCTGCAGCGTACACGCACGCCATGGGGATGGTGGTGCGCTGTCGTTCTTGCGACACCGCCCTGATTCGCCTCGCGCATGTGAACGGGCGCTATTGGGTGGATATGCGTGGCGTGCGGGTCCTGCAGGTCAGCGAAGGGCGGTAAGCCGATGACATGAGCTCCGTGAAGCGAAGCCTATGCCCACGCGAGCTTGGGGACGGGCTAAACACCTCCTGTCTCTCTGATGCCTCGGGACCCGTCGGACGTGACTCGGATCAGTCTGTAGGGACCCGGAGGTCCACACCCCTGACCTGCCGAACCCGACCGCTACGGTAGCGATGTTATGTCGCGGAGACTGACGACTGCGTGGTCGGCCGAGGAGGCGAGTCGCGAGGAGACCGGCTGCCACCCCAGCGGTTCTACAATCTCCCGACTCGCACGACGTCACGTGGATCCGGCGTCGATACTTGGGAGAGCGTGAGATCGTCCATGGCCCCGACGCGGTGAACCGTGCCCGGGGTGAGTGTTAGAGCGCTGCCGACGTGTGGTTCCCAGTCCCTTCCATCGACATGAATGCGCGCGCGACCGCGCCGCGGTCGAACGTGATTGTGATCCAGGCGGACGGGGAATGTCCGAACGTGGACGCGGCCGGGCGCCTCACGGCGGTCGCATCCGACGCGGCAACGGGCGAGGCCGCCGTTTGACCCGGGGGCGGCCATCGTGATGGTGCGGCGCTAGGGAAGCGCGATGCGCGATCGCGCGACTCGATCGACACAGGAGGCATGTCGTCATGTCAGTTTCCCTTGACGAACTGCGGCAGCGGGTGCGTGGCGGACAGATCGATACCGTGATCACGGCCTTCACCGACATGCAGGGACGGTTGATGGGCAAAGCCGTGACCGGCGAGTTCTTCTGCGACGAGGTCGCCGATCACGGCATCCACTGCTGCAACTATCTGCTCGGGACCGAGATGGAAATGACGTGCCCCCCCGGCTTCCGCCTCATGAGTTGGGCGCAGGGGTACGGCGACTGGCTGGCCGTGCCGGACCTCGGCACGCTGCGCGTGACTCCGTGGCGCGAGGGCACCGCGTTCGTCCTGTGCGACGTGCTCGACGAGGAGGGACAGGCTGTGTCGGTGTCCCCGCGGACGCTGTTGAAGCAGCAGGTGGCCGCCGCCCGCGCGCTGGGCGTTCGAGCCAAGATGGCCTCGGAGCTCGAGTTCTATCTACTTCGCGAGACGTACGAGTCGGCCCACCGGAAGCAGTTCCACGACATCGAGCCGTTCGGCTGGTACTTCGAAGACTACCACGTCCTCCAGGGCGCGAAGGCGGAACCGTTGTACCGCGAGATCCGCAACCGCATGCTTGGGGCGGGCATTCCGGTAGAGTTCAGCAAGGGCGAGGCCGGCGCTGGGCAACACGAGATCAACATTCGGTACGGGGACCCGGTCGAGGCCGCGGACCAACACGTCCTCTTCAAGGAGGGCGCCAAGGAAATGGCGATGGCGCGAGACCTGGCCCTGACGTTCATGGCGAAGCCGGATCACCGCTGGACCGGGAGCAGCTGCCACCTGCACGTGAGCCTGTGGGACCCCGCCGGGACGCACAATCAGTTCCAGGCGGGGTCGGGCGGCCGCGATTGGTCGCCAATGATGCGCCACTTCCTCGGGGGCCTCGTCGCCCACGTGGCGGACTTCGCCGTCTTCCTCGCACCCACCGTGAACTCGTACAAGCGGTACGCCGCGGGCAGCTGGGCCCCCGTCAACATGGCGTGGTCGTGGGACAACCGGACGTGCGGGTTCCGGCTCGTGGGGTCGGGCAATTCGCTGCGGATCGAAAGCCGAATCCCGGGCGCCGACGTCAACCCGTACCTCGCGTACACCGCGATGTTGGCGGCCGGCCTGCACGGCGTCCGCGAACAGATCGAACCGCCGGCCGAGTATCGTGGCAACGCGTACGAGGCGACCGACCTGCCGAGAATGCCGAGGGGCTTGCTCGAGGCTGCGCGGGCGGCCCGGAGCAGCGCCGTCGCCACGAAGGCGCTCGGCGAAGTGGTGGTGGATCACTACGCACACGCGGCCGAGGTTGAGCAGGGCGAGTTCGACCGCGTCGTCACGTGCTGGGAGCGGGAGCGCTACCTTGAGCGCACCTGAGGCGGCGGAGGGCCCACTGTTCGTTTCCCGCTCGGCGCGGGCTTAGGTACGCTCCCAACGGGGTCAGGAGAGGAGAGAGACATGAGGCTACGTGACAAGGTCGCGTTGATCACCGGCGCGGGAGGGGGGATGGGCCGGCTGGCGGCCCTGACCTTCGCGCGAGAGGGCGCGCAAATCGTCGCCGCCGACGTCTCCGCGCAGGCGGTACAGGATACCGCCGCGGAGATCGGCCGCAGCGGCGGGCGCGCGATCGCCGTTGCGGTCGACGTCTCACGGGAGGCGCAGGTCCGGGACGCGGTGCGGACAGGCGTCAAGGCATTCGGCCGCCTGGACGTCCTGTACAACAACGCCGGGATCTTCCCCGAGCGCGACGGCTCGGTCGTGGACGTCGAGGAGGCCGTATGGGACCAGGTCATGGCCGTCAACCTCAAAGGTATTTACTTCTGCTGCAAACACGGAATTCCGGAACTGCTGCGTGCCGGGGGCGGGTCGATCATCAACATCGCGTCGTTCGTCGCATTGGTCGGCTGCAGCGTGCCGCAGGACGCCTACACGGCGAGCAAGGGCGCGGTCATCGCGCTCACGAAATCACTTGCGGTCCAGTTCGGCCCCAAGCAGATCCGCACGAACGCGATCGCGCCCGGCCCGATCGAAACGCCTCTGCTCACGTCTTGGCTGCTCAACAACCCCGAGGCCAAACAGCTCCGTCTCAACCGCATTCCGATGGGACGTTTCGGGCGGCCGGAGGACATCGTCAACTTGGCCCTCTATCTCGCGTCGGATGAATCCACCTGGGTGAACGGCAGCGTGATGGTCGCGGACGGCGGGATCACGTCGAACTACTTCTGACCCAAGCGGCCGGTCGTGCCTCTGAGCCGGTGACGTGGCGCTTGGCGACTGAACAGCCAGGCGCAAGCCATGACTGGGGTGTCGAGCGTGGACGAGGGGGTGGCACTCTGGCACGCTTACCGATGCCCGCGGCATGGTTCAACCGCCTTGCAGGCCGATACCCTTGATGCGCGCGCTCCCGCAGTAGAAGGGTAGGCAGACTTCCCATCTAGATGGCCGTCGCCACATTAGTCCTGCACGCCGACGCGAACCGGTTTAATGTCCACGACCGGAGTGCCATCGATCGCCTCGATTGGTCCGAGAAGCACTCGAGTCTTGGCAACAGCCTTTACGGTGACCCGGTGGAGCCCCAGCGGATTGGGTCGATCCGGGGATCGTGTCGCGAAGACGCCGATCAGGGGACGGCGCTTGTCCGAGCGCGGATGGACTTTAAGCACATTGCGCCGGGCCTGATGCAACCACGTGACGACAATGATTTCGTCGCCGACGACGATGCCGTCGAGCGCTTGCACGACGGACGCCTTTACCTCGAGCCACGCGTCAGGCGCGCCCTCGGCACCCTGTTTGGGCGCGTTGGCGCGCGTCTTCAGGGTCGATCGGATAATGCCGATGGGATTAAGCCGAATGGTCGTCGGGCGTGCTTCGTTTGCACGTCGTCTCACGCGGTGCGCTACGATGCCGCGGGGCATCCTATCTGATCCCTCCTTCTTCCCCATTCCTCCGACGCTCCGTCGGCCCAACGACCGACAAGCCGTACCGTCGGAGTCTTCCCCGCCAACGCGCGGACCCCTATGCCGACAAGGGTGCTCGGCGGGGGGGCCGATTCAGCCTGGCGGCGCGAGGCGGTGATGGATGGTGGTTGCGTGATGACGGAGAGCACGCCCAGCAAAGAACCTGCGCGTCTACCGGCTTCGTGCCCGCCCATGGAGTATTGCCGATGCGAGCCGGGGTCGTGGCCTTGTTTTCACGCGATGACGCGACCGATAGGCTTGAGCCTTCGTCCGGTTCCCGCAGATTGACATGGCGCACCACCTTCCAGACCGATTCCTCGAGTGGTCGTAGAAGGCCCAGTGGCATCTTCGGCACGCCTTCAGTCGTTGCCACGTTCCCTCGATCTCCGCCATAAACGCCACTGACAGGAGGCGGCCGAGCGCGCCGGTGAGGCCGGCCGCGTCCGGTTCGAGCCGCATCTGGCCATCGCGTTGGAGGCGGACCACCAGCCGTGCATCCCGCGCAAGGCGGTTCAGGACCGCTACGGTGGTCGAATCCATCGGCCATCCGTTGTGTGCGAGTAAGAGCCGGCGCAACGCCTCACGGACCTCTAAGGTACGCTTGAGCTCGAGTGTACGGACCCGAGCGTCTCGAGGCAGCAACGCATGACTCACCAGCCAGCGGCGGAGGTCGGCAGGGGAGGCGAACTCCTCTGTTCGCAACCCGATCTGCTCTCGCTCGATGTTGTACGTGTTGACGAATTGTTGAAGCAGGCGCAGGGTCCCCGGTGCCTGCTCGCGTCGCCCCGGCTCCAATCTTCGCCTCCATGTCCGTCGCCAACCATCGTAGCATGTTGCCGGCCAATGGGAGTTTGACTGGGGGAGGGTTCCGTGACAGATCGCAATAACCTATAATGCGATATAGATGGTTATTACCGATGAGGAGACAGACGATGACGGATTGGCAAGCACGGCGCCGGTCGCGTACGTTCGCGCTATTCCTCGTCATGATCTCCGTCGCGCCCGTTGTGACCGTCGCCCGATCGAGCGGGGCCCAGGACATGAGCAATCGGTATCAGGCGACCGCCGTGGTGACAGGGTCGGACCGGCGCAGCCGTCCGACCGGATTCGCGCGATGCCTGCGCGAGGTGCTCGTGAAGGTCTCCGGGGAGCCGCGGCTATCCCACGATCCGCGGGTCGACAGATTGGCTGCGGAGGCGGACCTTTTCGTCGCATCCTTTGACTATGTGGACCAACTGGCCGCGTATCACCATCACGACGACCAGGGGACGTACGATCGACCGTTCAACCTCACCGTGCATTTCGTCCCCGCGCTGATCGACAAGGCGCTGGCGGATCTGGGCGAACAGCCCTGGCGGGGGCAACGGCCGGTGATCATGCCGGTGCTCATGGTGCGTGGGTACACCGCGGCCTACTTGCTGAGCGCCGAGAGCCCCGCCGGCGCCGATCAGCGTGTGGCATTCGCCGACGTGGCCCGGGATTTGGGCATGCAGGTGCGCTTTCCGACCGACGCTGATTTTGCCGCGTGGGGCGTCACGGTGGGACAGTTTCCTTCGCCGCAGGTTGCACCCTCGGCGGACGAGGCGGTGGTCGCAGGCACGTTGGCGTTCAAACGGGCGGTGCCAGGGTGGGCCGGCTCGTGGAGAATGCGTTACCACGGGATCGACTACGCCTGGGGTATTCACGGCGTGAATTTCGACGAGGCGTTTCGCGACATCGTCCGAGGTGTCGTGCGGGTCGCATCCGGCCACGGTGCGCCGGAATGATCGCACTCGGGTGCGCCCTGAGCCGCCAGGGACGATCTCAGCGGCCTCCCGCGCGCGAGCCGCACCCCGTATGAAGAAACACCGACGGCATAGCGGCAACCGGTAACTCCGCAACCGGCAGCTCAGAGCGCAAACGGTGGTCCGCTAAACCCGCGGCCATGCACCTCTAAGCGTTGGCGATGCCGCTCGGTGTCGCGCACGCGAAACTCCTCGCCCACGACATCGGACTGATGGTCGCCTACGCGCACGCCGCGCTGTTCGCCGGAGGTGGAGATGGATGCGTTCCTCCCGAGTGTAGGCGGATGGGAGGACGTATGCAATCGTCCGGACAGCTGGCATTTGCGCTGCCACGGCCGGAACGACTCGCCGCGGACAAGACGCGCTCGATTCCTGAGGCCGTACGCGGGCGGGTTGAACGAATCTTGTCGCGGTTCCGGAGGAGGAACATCCGAAAGAGACGACGCAGTCCCTGGAGAACTCCTGTGACGCGGGCCGGATCGTTCCCGACGGGTGCTCACATCCTGAGACGCGGGTTGATTTCGTCGAGGAGGCGGCGCTACCCGAGGTACAAGAACCACAGGTCGCGCGGTCATGCCTGCCGGCGTCGCTAAGTGGGAGCGTCTTTGCGCTCGCAAGCAAGAGGAAATGCGGTGCGTTCCCTCGTCACCGCGGTGCAGGATGGAGTGAGGCTACCGGTCGAAGGGCCGTCCGGGCACGGCCAGTATCTCGCGCGACCTGGCTGCGTGTGACCGATGCACACGAAAGGAGTTCCAAGATGCAACGCGACGCGGAGGCGTGGTCAGCTTTGCCGCTAGAGGCGTGGTCGGGTACTTACCACACGCTCCATATGTGGACGCAGATCATCGGGAAGGTCAGGCTGAAACTCACGCCCCACCTCAACCACTGGTGGCAGGTTCCGTTCTACCTGACGTCGCGCGGACTGACCACCACGCCCATCCCGGCCGGTGGACGCACGTTTGACGCGACGTTCGACTTCATCGACCATGCGCTGGTCTTCCAAACGAGCGACGGACGTACCGAAGCGATCCCGTTACGGTCCCAGTCGGTTGCGGGTTTCTACCGCGAGGCAATGGCGACGCTCCGGAAACTCGGCATCAACGTCAAAATCTGGACCATGCCAGTTGAAGTCCCGCATCCGATTCGCTTCGAACTTGACAGTCAACACGCATCGTACGATGCGGCATATGCGCATCGATTCTGGCACATCCTGCTTAAGGCGGATGCCATCCTCAAGGAGTTCCGGACCCGCTTCATTGGGAAGGCGAGCCCGGTGCACTTCTTTTGGGGGACCTTCGACCTAGCCGTGACTCGGTTTTCCGGCCTCCGCGCGCCGGTGCGCGAAGACGCCGACCCGGTCACCCGCGAAGGGTACTCCCACGAAGTGAGCAGTTGCGGTTTTTGGCCGGGCAGCGGCAGCCTCGCCGGCCCGGCATTCTACTCGTACGCGGCGCCCGAACCCTTCGGTTTCAAGGACGCGCACATCCGCCCCGCGTCGGCGTTCTACAGCGCCGAATTCTCCAACTTCCTGCTCTTGTACGACGACGTGAGAGCCGCGACGGATCCGCGTGAGATGGTGCTGGACTTCCTGCAGAGCACGTACGCGGCGGCCGCGACGTTGGGACAGTGGGATCGCGAGAATCTGGAACGCACGTAGGCCACCTGGAGCAGGCGGTCTGATGCCGGCGGGACACATGAGCGTCCCGTGGCAGGAACCCTCGGGCCGCCGCCGACAGGTGGCGGCGGACGTGCCGTTTGAGATGATCGCTAAGAGTACACGGATGAGGTCGGGCGGCGCAGGCACCGTCGCAGACGATGTGCCGATCCCATGCCGCTGACCGGGAGGAGGTGCGCACGTGGCAGAGGTCAAGGTGGCCCACGCTGGCGAGGTGGCGCCCGGGACGGGGACGGTCGTGTCGGTAGAAGGGAAAGCGATCGCCCTGTTCAATGTCGGCGGAACGTTCTACGCGGTCGCGAACGAGTGCACGCATGTGGGAGGTCCTTTAGGCAAGGGGCATCTCGAAGGAGCCACCGTCACATGCCCCTGGCACGGCAGCCAGTTTGACGTGACGTCGGGCCAGGTGACGAAGGGACCGGCCCGCCGACCCGTCGCCACCTACGCGGTGCGGGTTCGGGGAAATGATGTATTCGTGGCGCTTGATTGAGGCGAGACGTCCACCCGCCCGCCACCGTCGGGTCGCTGCGGTGGGATCGCGCAGCCGGCAGGTGACACGCGTCCGTTTGGTGATTCCCGGCTGCTTCCGACCGCGGGCGGATTCCGCGCCGTGAGGTATCAGACCGGCACGCTGCTCGCCGCGATCCTCGGGTCGTGCGTGGTGTTTCTGGACTCAAGCGTCGTGACCGTGGCCCTGCCTCGAATCGGGCGCGACCTGCCCGCCCATTTCTTTGGTGTGCTGGAAGGGCAGTCCTATGTCTACAATGGGTACCTGCTCGCAGAGAGCGCGCTGCTCATCCTGGCCGGAGGACTCACTGACGTGTACGGGCGGCGCCGGATGTTTTCGTTCGGCGTACTGGGGTTCGGCGTGGCGTCGGTCCTTAGCGGCCTGGCGCCTACTATGGAGTGGCTGGTCGTGTTCCGCGTCCTGCAGGGCGTGGCCGGCGCATTTATCGTGCCAGGGTCGCTGGCGCTTATCACCACCACGTTCACGGGCGAGGAGCAGGGCCGTGCCTTTGGCCTTTGGTCGGGCGCCTCGGCCGGACTGACAATCCTGGCGCCCTTCATCGGGGGGGTGCTCGTCGATACGGTGTCGTGGCGGGCGGTGTTCTTGGTCAACGTCCCGGTCGTTGTGTTCACCTGGTGGATGGTGCAGCGGTTTGTACGGGAAAGCCGCGACGAAACGGCGTCGAGGCAGTTCGACGTGCCCGGCACCATCTTGTCGGCCCTGGCGGTAGGGGGACTGGTCTCCGGAACGATCTCTGGCCAGCAGCGCGGGTGGCATGGCCCGGAGGCGTTTCTGGCGCTCGGCATCGGCGGGACGGCCGCCGTGCTGCTGCCGCTGCGAATGCTCCGAGCGTCCCATCCGCTCGTCCCGCCCGCGCTCTTCCGCTCCCGCAACTTCACGGTCACGAACCTGTCGACCCTGGTGATCTATGCGGCGCTCGCCGTGACGTTCTACTATTCCGGACTCTTCGTGCAGGGGACCCTCGGGTATACCGCCGCGGCCGCCGGCGTCGCCACCGTCCCCGGCGCCATCTTCATGGCGCTCTTCTCAACGAGGTTCGGCGTGCTCGCCTCGCGCTACGGAGCGCGGTGGTTTATGACGGCGGGGCCGCTCCTCATGGGCCTTGGCGCGGCCTGGCTCACCCGGGTCCCTCCGCAGAGCGCCGGCTGGGTCATGCGCCCTGGGCAAATCGCCACGTTTGTTCCCCCGGGCGCGTATGTCATCGATCTCCTTCCCGGTTTCCTCTTCCTCGGCCTCGGTGCCATGATGATGGTGGCTCCGCTCACCGCAACGCTTATGGCCTCGATCCCGGCCGAGCACGCGGGGGTCGCGTCCGCGATCAACACGGCGATCTCCGATGTCGGACCACAACTTGCCGTGGCCCTGATCTTCATCGCGGTCACGGCCAGTTTCTACACCACGCTGGCGACCCTGGTCCCGGACCTCCCTACATCGTCCGCCAGCGTTCGCCAGCACGTTGCCCCGCTCAATCCCGTGGCACCGGGTGTCCCCGGAGAGGTTGAGAGCGCCGCCCGTGTTGCATCGACGCACGCATTTCATCTCGCCATGCTGGTTGGGTGCGTGTTGTTCTTTGTTGGTGCCGCGATCAACGCCGTGGGGATCCGGACGCCCGCGGCGTCGCCGGACGGACGGGTCGTCTCCGCGGATCCCCTATGGCGCAAGTGCCGTCATGTGACCTCCGCCAAGGAGGCGGCGGGGAGTCGGGCATGAGCCCCGTGCACCGTCCATGCGGTGCTGCGCTACTCCGTCGCCGACGTCACAGATGAAACGGTGCGGATGCTCCGCGTTCGGCCGTGCCCGACGGGCGATTGCCTCGCAGAGCGTCTTCGGCCGCCGCCGCGAGCAGTTGCGTCCACGGCAGTAACCCGACGAGACGATCGCCGTCCATCACCGGCAACACCGGTGCACACGCGAGGCGCATCGCCGCGGCGGCCGCGGAGAGCGGTGTGTCCGGCGCCACAGCCGCGGACACCGGCGTGGTGGCGCGTGACACCGTCACGTGGTCGAGCAGTTCCCGCAGTTCGTACGCGTCAACCGTGACCGCCTCGGATGGAGTAAACCGGAGCAGCGCCGTCTCGTTCACCAACCCGACCACCCCCGCGCCGTCGAGCACGGGGAGCGCTGCGCTGCCGTGCTCCCGGAGCAACCGGAGCGCCGTTGCGATCGTGGTCCGCGGCGTGATCGCTGGCCGGGGAGCCGCCATCCAGTCTCGAACGCGCCCCTTGCTTACGTCACGTGTCATCGTGTGCCACCTCCACCCCTTCCCGCCGCCCCGTGCTCCTCCGAGGCTCCGCGTAGCGCGTATCGCGGCGCCTTCAGACTGTCGCGCGCGACATTCCCGGCGAATCGTATCGCATCAAGCCGCGCCGTGCCCTCAGCAGTCTGGCGTTGATCCTGTAGTGGCCGGCCTGGCCGCAACCCTCGTACCCGTGGAGGCAAATCCGCCGCCAGCGACGTGCGGCACGAGTCGCCAGCGGCCGTAGCCGACGAACGCCGCGCCGAGCCCAACCACCAGCGGAATTACCGCCAACGCCCCACCTCCCGTGGCCAGCGTGAACCCGGTCGCACCAACCATGACGACCACCAACCCCGCCGCCGCCAGCGGTGTTAGGCTCGGTCGAATGCGCAGCACGCCCGGAAGAATCAGGCCGAGCGCGCCAAACACCTCGGCCACCCCAACGAATCGCACGAACAGACCCGGGAGCGGCATCTGCTTCGTCAACAGATCAAGCGGAAGTATCAACTTGATTCCGCCGGTGAACAGAAACAGGAGCGCGAGTAGCCCCTGGTCGATCCACAGTGCGTAGCTCATAATTAGGGTCCTCCGTCCTGCCTGATCGCCGTTCTCGCTCGGCGTGGCCCGCGCGACGCACCCGCATGTGGACCATGCGGGACGCCGGCGCTTCTCGTTTCACTGGATAGTCGAACGCGCCGGCTCGAAATCGACAACGATCCGCGCGCGTGTGGACGAACTGTGGCTTCGGTCCGGCGCGAAGCGGGTTGAGGCGAGCTCGTTATCTTTCCCAGGCCAGTGACATCAAAACCGCGCTGATCCGGGCCTCGACGCCGATCCCCGGCGTGATCATGTCGTGTGAAGCCGTGACGACCGATTCGAGTGCGGCCGCGTCCCGCGTTGCTTTCGGAAGTGGAAACGGGCACGGTACCCTCGGAATATAAGGGTAGGGAGCCAGGGAGAGGAGATCGATCCCCGTGAAGGCAGGAGTCGGAAGGTGGGTCGCCGCGGTCACGATCTGTCTATGCGTCGGCGCCGCGCCCGCGTGGGCCGCAGCCCCGTTTCCGGACGTACCTCCGTGGCATTGGGCCGCTGCGGCCGTCGCGGCGGATCAGGCAGCCGGTCTGGTGATTGGCTACCCATCGACTCCCGCGGAGCTGATCGCGAACGCAGTCACACAGGTGTACGACGGGTTCCTTCACGCCGCGGAGGCCGGTTCGCAGGCATGGGTGGAACGATTCACGTACGATCGCCCCGCCGAGTGGCCCGCGTCCTTGCATCGCGTCCAGCTCGTCGCGTTCGATCTTTCCGGGATGCGTATCACCGTCGGCGGTGATGTGGCAACTGCGGCGTTCACGGCGAGCGTGGTACCGCACCCCGGGGCGGCGGCGATCACGAGACAGATACAGGCACGGCTACGATACAATGGGCAAGACTGGCAAGTGGACTACGCCCCCCTCGCGGCGGCGGACTCGACATTCCGGTGATTGGCGCCAGTCCTGCGATCAACTACGGGCAAGGCGCTCGGCAACATCGCCCCATCCACCGCCCGTAGAGGCGAGAGGCGCAGAACGATGGTGGTTGCGGTCATCTTGTGATGCGCCGGTTGTGGCGACTGGGCCGTGTGGTTGCGTCCCAGATTGGTCGGTCAATGGTTTGGGAATCCCGGCGCGAATCTTCACCGGCCTGATTCATCGTCAATGACGTCGGGAGCGAGCATCCAGTGGATCGCCCAGCGACCCAAACCGGTCCGTTCCAAGCAGGTGATCCCGCCGTTGAACGGCGTCAATACCTCGCCATCGTGCGCACACAGGAGTCGCGCCGCGAGCCTCGCCAGATGGGGGAAGTGGCCGACGAGCATCACATCGCTGGTCTCCGTGGCCAGGCGCTCTGCCCAGATCGTCGGGTCAGCCTGCGGGCCGAGATCATCGACGTGGACAACCTGGGCATCGAGCAGAGATTCCGCCCAGACCCTGGCCGTTTGCTCCGCACGAGTCTTGCCGCTGTGGAAGATCCGGCCGACGCGCACACGTCCCTGCTTCGTAGCATAGCGGGCGACCCTGCGGGCGTCCTGCACGCCCAGCGCTGTGAGAGGCCGGGCAGGGTCTTCGTCTTCTCGTTTCGCCTCGGCATGGTGAACCAAGTACAGTCGCATGGCCCGTTCACCGGCATTGCTTGCCAGCGTGACGGTTGACCTGTTCGCGCCACCGCCTGGCGTGACGGTCGTTCCTCATGCCGTGTGTCGACCTCACCGTGGTCTCCGTCCGAGTCATGGGTCCCTCAGCCTCTAGTTGCTCGCTGGCGGAACCCAACGTGCCGGCCTACCGGGGTGGCGCGTCGCATGGAGCACGCCTAGGATGGCAAGCGGCGTTTTGCGTCGTCGGTAAACAGGCGGTTAAGATCGGCTCCCGACGCTGCGTCCGAAAAACTGTCGAACTTCCCGGCGGCGAGATCCCGCGCCGCGCGCATGAACCCGCGCCAGGCGGTCCGCGCAAGCGCACCGCCAACGCTGATCCGACGAACTCCGAGATCTGCCGCGTCGTTGACCGTCAGCCCGATCGCGCCGCCGATCAGGAGATTGACCGGCTTCGGCGCCACTGCCTCGACCACCGCCCGGATCTGCTCGCGCGTGTGAATCCCGGGCGCGTACAGACAATCGGCACCAGCCGTCGCATACGCCTTCAACCTCCGCAGCGTTTCGTCAAGGTCGGGTGCCCCGGCGATGAACCCTTCAGTCCGGCCGACGAGCAACACATCGCCACCAACCTGATCGATCGCGGCGCGCGCCGCGCGGATGCGGGCCACGGCAAGGTCGAACGGATACAGCGGCCTCGATGCGTCGCCGGTCGAATCCTCAATTGACAGCCCTGCAACGCCTGTCTCGACGCACCGCAGCACGTTTTGGGCAAGTTCCGCGGGCTCGTCTGCATACCCCGACTCGAAGTCCGCGTTCACGGGTACATCAGCCGCGTCCACGATCGAGCGGATGTGGGCAAGCATCGGATCTCGCGTCAGTGCCCAGTCCGCATCGGGCAGCCCCATCGAGAACGCCGCCCCCGCGCTCGTGGTCGCAAGCGCCTTGAACCCGAGATGCTGGAGGTAGCGCGTCGTCCCGACGTCCCAGGGGTTGGGAATGACAAAGCATCCGGACTCATGGAGCCGGCGAAACACGCGGCGTTTGTCGGCAACGGACGGCATATGGCTCAGTGCACCCCTTCCAGACACGGCTCATGGCTTCTGCGGCCGGGCAACTACGACTGTGAAAACGCGCCGCCTGCCCGGTCGGGACAGCCTCGGCACAATCGTGCGTGTCTTCCGCGTGCTCGGACAGGATGCCTCCTCATTCCACGGCTCGGTATCTCCCGCGTGCCGCGCCTGTCCCTAGTCAGCGGATCGCCGCGACGCCGCTCCGTCATTCAGCGGGGCAATGAACGCCGCATTGGGTAGGAGATGCAAATCCCGCGCGGAACTGGCTGCTCCAAAGCCGTGGGAGCGGAGGAGGCGCGTCGATGGCTGACCAGGTCATCCCGCCGAGCGTGCGCGACGATCCGTGTCAGCTCCAGCTCGAGGCCCTGGCCCATCCCGTGTCCGCTGTGTGGACTCGCGCGCGCCGGCCATGTGCCGATTGCGTTCTTGCCCATGGTGCCGGCGCTGGAATGACGCATCCGTTTCTAATGGGGGCTGCTCACGAGATGGCCGGTGCCGGTATCTCGGTGCTGCGCTTCAACTTTCCGTACATGGAGTCCCGACGGCGCCTTCCCGGATCCGCCGCGTCGCTGGTCGAGCCCTGGCGCGCCGTGCTCGCCCATGTCGCGCAGGATGGAAACCGGCCGGTAGTTGCCGCCGGGAAATCGATGGGCGGTCGGGTGGCGTCGATGCTGGCCGCCCAGGAAACGGACGCGTTCGCTGCGGCGGGGTTGGTGTTCTTCGGATATCCGCTGCATCCGGCGGGCAAGCCCGGACAACTGCGGGACGCCCATCTCCCGCACATCCGTCGCCCGATGCTCTTCATCCAGGGCAGCCGGGACGCCCTCGCGAGGATCGACCTCATCGAGGCCGTAGTCGACCGGCTTCGCCCGCTGGCGCGCCTGCACGTGGTGCCGGGGGCCGACCACTCGTTCCGCGCCCCTCGGGAACCGCGGTCTCAGGAGGACCTCGGGCGAGCCATTGGCCGCATCGCAGGGGAGTTCATCCGCGAGCTCGTCAGTACGTGACGCCGGATGCCGGCCCCGGGCCCGACCGACGCCGCGACACGGGGGAGCGAGGCAAAAGCGCAAACCGCGGTTCCCGTCATCGCGTCCAGCCGAACTGTTGAATTCAGGAACCGTCTTCCTTGCCTCGAGGGCGGCGGGCGTGAGACCGCATCGATCACCCCCGCCGCCCGGCCCGCAGTGGTGTTCAGGCGCCCTTGAAGACCGCGAACACCGCGCCCTGCCCATCCCTGCATACCGCGAAGCGGCCGATGTTCGGGATGTCCGTCGGCGGCCTGAGTACCGTCCCGCCGAGCTCCCCGACGTTCGCGGCGGTACCGTCGCAGTCGGCAACGCCAAAATAGGTGAGCCAGTGCGGGGGAATATCTTTCATCTGCGGCGGTCGCGCCATCATGCCTCCGACCTGTGTCGTGCCAGCCTTGAAGATCGTATACGTGCTATCCGCGCTCATATCGACCAGCTCGGCGGTCCAGCCGAATGTCGTGGAGTAGAATTGCCGTGCGAGGCCGACGTCAGGGGTCATCAGTTCATTCCAGCACATCGCACCGGGTTCGTTGATGACCCCGGCGCCGACATGCTTCTTCGCCTGCCATACCGCGAAGTGGGCGCCGGTGGGATCCTGCATCGCCACACTCCGGCCGACGTCGAGGACATCGTTCGGACCGAACAGGACCCTCCCGCCACTCTGCGACGCTTTCGTCGCGACGTCGTCCGCACTCCTCACATTGATGAACGGAAGCCAGTGCGGCGGGACGCCTTGCGACAACGTTCTCGTATCCAAGCCATACAACCCCGCCACGTAGTGGCTCTTCAACCGGCACATCGTGTACGTCATTTCCGGTCCGGCGGGCATGTCGTCACATTCCCACCCGAACAGGCTGCCGTAGAAGCGCTTCGCGGACGCGGGATCAGTCGTGCCGAGGTTGACCCAGGAAAACTCGCCGTGTGCATACTCCGTTCTCGTTGTCATGTGCCCCTCCGATTCTCAGTTGGCTGCCGGTGCTTCGTTCACTACTTAGTCGAACGCGTTAGCTCGAAATCGACATGACCGTCTGGGCTTTACGTCCTTCGTTCCGGAGCGATCCATCGAACACGGAGTCTGGTGCGTGCCCCAACTTTAGTGTGCCGAACAGAGCCCCTCCTCGCGCGGATTCGGCCGACGTTGCAAATTCGTATGCCGCGATCCATATCGGGCCGCCGAGCACGCGGGACATCGGCATGCATAGGCTGAATTAGTCGACGATTCCGGCTGCTCTTGAGCTCGTATTGTGCGTCTCGTTGTTCCCACGAACACATGTGGCCCGGACGAAGGAGGGCGCGCCAGCCGGATTGCTCGAATCATCGGTGGTGTCCGCAGCGACCCGTCACGTCGCTCGGCGTCACCGGCCGAGACGGGAACCAGGAGGAAGTCCATGGGTTCGATGCGCCGGACGATCCGAACGATGTGCCCCATGAACTGCCATCCCACACTCTGCGGGATGCTCGTGGAGGTGGAGGACGGGCGACTCATCGGCGTCAAGGGCGATCCTGAGAACCCGGACAGCCGTGGGTTCCTGTGCATCCGCGGGCACGCTTCGGGGGAGATCATCGACAACCCGAAGCGGCTACTCGCGCCGCTGGTCCGCGACCGGAGAGACACCGGCTGGCGGCCGGTGAGCTGGGACGAGGCGCTCGACCTCATCGCGAGACGCATGCAATCGGCGGGGCGAGAGGCGGTGGGGCTGTGGCAGGGCCACGGCCACTTCGCCAACAACTACGGGACACGCATCGCTTCTCAGCTGTTGCGACGGTTTGCCAACTTCTACGGCTGCCAGTGGTGGCACCCGGCGATGATCTGCTGGGGGCTCGGGGGCTTCGGGATCGGACTCACCGGCCCCATCGAGACGAACACGAAGGAGGACATGGGCGCACATGCCGACCTGATCCTGCTGTGGGGGGCGAACCTGGCGAGCCAGCCGAATACCGGGCGCCATCTCGCGGCGGCGAAGCGCCGCGGGGCCTGGGTGGTGACCGTCGACGTTCGCCACACGGAGGCGGCGGCGCAATCGAACGAGGTGTTCGTGATCCGTCCGGGAACTGATGCGGCGCTCGCCTTGGCGATGATGCACGTGCTCGTCGGCGAGGGGCTCCATCATCGTGAGTTTGTGGAAGCGCACACGGTCGGGTTCGACCAGCTGAGGGAGCACGTCAAAGCCTATACCCCCGAGTGGGCGGCGCGCGAGACCGGGCTTGACGCCGATCGGATCGTGGCGCTCGCGCGCCGCTACGGCGCGACGCGGCCCTCGATGATCCTGCTCGGCGGCAGTTCGATGCATAAGGGCGCGAACGGGTGGCAGGGCGCACGGGCCGTCGCATGCCTGCCCGCGCTCACGGGAAACCTCGGCATACCCGGTGGCGGCTTCGGTCCGCGCCACGGCGCCGCAAGCCACGGCCAGGCGCTTGGGAACATCACCGCCATGGAACGGCGGACGGCCGGACGCTACATCCCGAACCAGATGGCCCGGATCACGGAGGCCCTGCTGGACGGCCGCGTCCGCGTGCTCTTCCTCCTCGGGACAGATATGCTCTCCTCCTTCGCGGACGCCGAGCGCCTGGCCGAGGGCCTCGCGCGTGCCGACCTGGTTGTTAGCCACGACCTCTTCATGAACGATACGGCGAGACGCTTCGCCGACGTGGTCCTCCCCGCCACGGCGTGGCTTGAGGAGCTGGGCTGCAAGAGCACCAACACCCATCTCTACCTGATGCCGCAGGTCCTCGACCCGCCCGGCGAGGCGCGGTCGATCACCTGGATCCTTCGGGAGCTGGGACGTCGCCTGGGTCTCGCGGACTTCTTCCCGTGGGACACAGACGAAGGGCCGATCGACGCGCTTCTCGATCATCCGGCCACGGGCCGCGCCACCGTTGCTGCGCTGCGTGCCGAGGGAGGGATGCGGGCTCTGCGCATCTCCCACGTCGCCCACCCTGATCTTTCCTTCCCGACCCCATCGCGCAAGATCGAGTTCTATTCGGCGCGAGCGAAGGCGCTTGGGCTCCCAGCCCTCCCAGTCTACACGCCGCTGGCCGCCTCCGACCGCTATCCATTGATCTTTCGCCAGGGACGGACGCTCACCAGGTTTCACAGTTTCTACGACCACGGCCAGGCGCTTCCAACGCTCGCGCGGCTCGACCCGGAGCCGAACCTGTGGATCTCGCCGGACGATGCCGCGGCGCGGGGTTTGGAGGACGGCGCACCGATCCGCATCTTCAACGGTCGGGGAGAGTTCCACGCTCGCGCGCACGTCACCGATCGAATTCTGCCCGGGACGGTATGGATGCGCGACGGCTGGGCGGGCCTGAACCGTCTCACATCAGGAGTATCGGCGATCCCCGATGAAGCCGTGGACACGTTCGACTTTTCCGCCGGTCAAGCCGCATTCGACGCCATGGTGGAAGTGATGCGGGATACGCCGCCTCCCGCCGGGGAGGAGGGATGATCGCACCCGTTTTGGCGGATCCCTTGCTCGCTTACGACGTCAGCGCGGGTGACGTCGGGGCGCGGAGCATTCCCGGTCAGCGCTTGGCGATACTGAGGCGCTAGATTGCCACCTCACGCAAAGAATCGAAGGAGGCGTTCGGCATTGCCATGGGCGATCCGTTCCCTGTCGGTGGAGCTGACTGGCAGTTGATCAGCTTTCGCCCAGGGCCTTCCAGAAACGCGGGGCTTGCGTAGTGTTCTTCCAGAGTGATGGTTCGCATGATCAATTGTCACCATCGCGCAGATGTGGCGGAAGCAAGCTCTGCCCCCCAAGCATCGACACGCTCGTATCTCTGTGTTCGCCCGCCGACTGATCCAGCGGGGACGTACGGACGTACGCGCGGCCGGATCTGGTGCCGGGCCGGCGTCAGCTCCGGAGCCGTGTACGAGGGGGCCCGAAGCCACGATCGCGGCTCCGGGCCCCCTCGTGTAGGACCGTTCGTGCGCGCTAGCGGCACTCCGCAACCCAGGGCGGTCCGCCCACACACCCCTCGTTGCTACGCCACCGGCCCGGCAAGGGACCGCGATAGTATCGATCGTGATACCGCGGGTACGCGTTGTAGTAGGCTCCTTCGTACCGGTAATGCGGCCCGTTATACCTCCCGTAGTAGTAGCGATGGTACACGCCGTCCCGATCTCGGGAAACGAGGTAGACGACGCCCGCGATGATGGCGAGCCCCAAGATCGTGCCGGCGACGCCGTAGCTTTGCGCGTGTGCTTGTGGCAGCGCCGCGGGCAGGGTGTTCATGCCTGCGAACGCGAGCGCCAGAATCAACACGCCTACGCCCGCCTGTCTGACCAGCATCGGGATCTCCTCCTTATCTCTAGTCTTCTAGGATGTTACCCGGCAGAGTCGCCTTCATATTTCATGGGCTTCACACGTTCACAATGTGAAGATTCACAAGACGCGCCGCTGCGGTGACACTGCTTCATCCGCCGGCTGGTTCCAAGAGGAAAGGAAGTGATCGAATTGCGAGCCGGCCGCCAAACGCCCGTGCGGTGATCGAGTCGGCGCGACGTCAGTAGCCCATCCAGTTTGGCTCAGCCATCGAGGAGATCGGGTGCCTACTGGTTCATCGTGCCCCACACTTCCAGCGCGAGCGATGCCGTGGCGCTGGACGTACCGTCCGCGCGGCGGTTCAAGGAGGCGGGACAACGCCGACGAAGACGCTGCCTCGAGGAGTCGTCGTTGCGATGGCGGCGACGCTCGCGGTGCTGGTGGCGCGGACGTGAGCGGCACCGGCGCGGGAAGTCCCGCGACGCGGATCAGATCGGAGGGGTGACGAGCGTGACGAGGGACCGGACCAGCGCGCAGGATGGTGGGCCGCAATTGAAACGGCGGCGGGACGGCCAGCAGTGGATCTTGGATCTGGCGGTGAAGCAGACGGGTCGCGTGCAGAACTTCGCGAACGACGAGCGGGACGTGCCGGCCGAGGTGAAGAGCTACCGGATGATTCCACGGACACTCTACCGGGACGCGAAGCATGCGGAAGCGATCGCGCGGGCGGCGCTTGCAGCAGGGCACCGGGAGACCGCCCGGTCGCTGTTTTGGCGGGCGGCGCAGACGTACCGGGAGGCGCAGCACGCGATCTTCGAGGATGACCAACCCGAAAAGCGGTACTTCCACGGGAAGCTTCTGGAGTGCTTCGATCACGTGATCGCGCTGGCCGACTACGCGATCGAGAAGGTTGAGATCCCGTGGGAGGGGCGGACGATCAGCGCGCTCTTGCACCTCGGCGGAGAACGCGGGAAAGCGGCGACCATCCTCTTGCTGCCTGGCATGGATATGACGAAGGAAGCGGCCCCGAATCCGCTCGACAACGCATTCGCCGCACGGGGGATGCATGTTCTGGTGATCGACGGCCCTGGTCAGGGCGTGAGCAATCTCCGGAAGCTCTGGGTGACCGTCGACAACTACGAACGAGCGGCGAAGGCGGCTGTTGACTACTTGACGGGGCGCCCCGAGGTCGACGGGGAGCGCATCGGCGTGTGTGGTGTGAGCTTCGGATCGCACTGGGGGCCTCGCGTCGCCGCGATGGATCGGCGCGTGCGCGCCCTCGCCACCACCCACGCGGTGTACGGGCCGAAGGTGTCGATCTTCGAGGAAGCCTCGCCGCGGTTCAAGCAGATGTTCATGTACATGGCGGGCATGACCGACGAAGACGCGTTCGACGCGATGGCGGCGCAGATGACGACCGCCGGGTACGGCACGGACGTCACGTGCCCGACGCTGCTGGTCACGGGCGAGTACGATCCGCTGTCGCACCTGGAGGAAGCGGTCGCGCTGTTCGAGGAGCTCGGCGGTCCCAAAGAGCTTTGGGTGTTTGAGAACGAGTTTCACCGCGTCTCGGGGAAGGCGGGGATTGCGGGGTTGGAAATCTACCCGTTTCTTGCGGACTGGCTGCGGGACGCGCTCGCCGGGCGGTTTGCACGCGATCATCGGAAGATGGTGCTCGTGCCGCAACGCAGCGGTGCGGGGCCATATAGTGGGGCGGTGCCATCTGTGTACGTGCCGGACCGCGAACAGGGTGATCCCGGGCGGTGAGGATGACGTGCGACCCGTCCGTTTGCGGTCGGGACTGTGTCCACGAACGATCGCGGGCGCTGGAGGAACGTGCTTCGGGCGCGTCGTTCGGCTCCACTCTCGCGTCAGAACGAGTGGCATGGACGTATGCCGCCCGGCGTCCGCGCACGCGCTGCCCGTCCCGCCGGTGGGACGACGGAGCGCTGACGCGCGGGTGGCCGGCGTCCCGTACCAGGCGGTGAATTCAGGAACGGAAGAGGAGCCGTGGCCATCATGCGAGGTCTGTATCCAGAGATCAGACCATACGAGCACGGCATGTTGGAGGTTGGTGACGGCAACCTCGTCTACTGGGAGGCGTGTGGCAATCCGCACGGGAAGACCGCCGTCGTTCTGCACGGCGGGCCGGGTTCCGGGTGTACGGAGTGGCACCGCAGGTTGTTCGATCCCAGCGCCTATCGCGTCGTGCTGTTTGATCAACGGGGCTGCGGGCGGAGTCTGCCGCACGCAAGCGAACCCGATACCGACTTGGCGAGCAACAACACGTCGAACCTGATAGCGGACATCGAGCGGTTGCGTTACTACCTGGGCGTCGCGCGGTGGTTAGTGTTCGGCGGATCATGGGGCAGCACGTTGGGGCTCGCCTACGCCGAGCGGTTCCCGGCTCGGGTCGCGGAGATGATCCTGTTTGGCGTCACAACTGGACGCCGCAAGGAGTTCGACTGGTTGTTCCGTGGCGGTGTGGCCGCATTCTTTCCCGAGGAGTGGGAACGCCTGCGGACCGCTGTGCCGGTTGGCGAGCGAGACGGCGATCTCGTCGAGGCATACCATAGACTGCTGCACGATCCAGACCCTGCGGTGCGCCGGCGGGCCGCGCTCGCGTGGTGTCTGTGGGAGTCCGCGACACCCGCGTGGCCGCCGACTCGTGGGTTGGCCCGCAGGTTCACCGATCCTGCGTTTGCCATGGCGTTTGCGCGTCTCGTTACCCATTACGTCCGACACGATGCGTGGATCGAAGACGGTAGCCTGCTCCGAGGCGCCGATGGGCTGATCGACACTCCTGGTATCCTCGTGAACGGGCGCTTTGACTTCCAGGCCCCGATTGCGAACGCATGGGAGCTCAAACACGCGTGGCCACGTGCCGAGCTCGTGATCGTTGACCAGGCGGGGCACTCTCCCGATAATCCGAGCGTCACCCAAGAACTGATCCGCGCAACCGATCGATTCGCTGCGCTCCGATAGTCGCAGGCGCCAGCGGTATAGAGTACGAGCCGCGATGGCGCGGCGAGATTCGGCGACACGCAAAATCGCTCCTCGGGACGCGCACCCACGCCGTGCCCACGAGGAGCATGAGGCGGAGTTCCGTCTCCGAGCGGATCCGATCGTCCCCCAAGATCGTGCCAAACGGGCAATGTTCGCTTACTAGGTCTTGGCGTTCTTTCCATCCAAGAAGAGCGTGATCACGCTGACGAAACTCACCACCTTGGATACGGCGTTCAGTGCGTAGGGAATCGGATCGGTTGGATAGTGGAAGCCTAACACCGCCCACACTGCGAACACAAAGAACATTGCCGCAAGCGAGTATAGTGTGTAGCTTGATATCCTCATCGAAGGGAGCAGCGTGAGGAGGGCGATTGTCGAAATCTCGGCGATGAACAAGGGAAAGAAGAAAAGCTCTCTATACAGTGTTGGAGCAGGAGGAATGGAAGGGACGGTTCGGGCCATGACGATGAGATCAAATGGCAGCTCAAAGATCATTGGAGCCGCGGCGGCACCGACAAACGCGCTGCCAAGAGCGACCTTCCATCCGTGCGTCTTTGTCATATACAGGATTGTGAAGAAGGTGATCGCGGCGGTCAGCACAGTGATGGGAGCAATCCGGTCCACCGGCGGTCGCGAAAACAGATGCACTTCATACAGCTGCACCCCGTAAGCGTAGAACGCGACGAGCGTCGTCCATATTGATAGAGCCCAGATAACGATCATAAAGCCGCTAACAACGGCCCCAGGCCTTTCAACCGCAACTGGGCCGCGTAATCTGTTCCCGAGGTACCAAAACACCGCCGCGACGGCGAGCAGCACAGCGGCTAAGAATCGTGCCGCAACGCCTGCGTATGGAACCCATGTCCCGTAAGATGCCACCCGTTTCCCTTTGTCATCCCACACTGCTGAATGGCGTGTCGTGCCCGCGGGGCCACCGCTCCAACCTCCGTCCACGATCAGAAACGCGGCGTTCGAAAGGTTCGAACGAAGAGACGAGACCGCCCTCCCAGCGTCATCATTGCGCGCATGCCTGCATCCATAAGGGCATTCGACACATCACCCTGGTTTCCAGTGCCCAGCCAAATCGGAAACTCAGGACAAGTACGTTCCGGGGTGAGTGTCGAATAGTCAGGCAGGTGGCCGATCATGCGATTGTGTAGGGTCCCGTCCGATGACGCATCTCCTTGGGGGAGTTTCGTGTCCGTCGTCAGTGCGCGCCGAGCCACCAGAGGTGCGGATGGCGTGGTCGGTAGCGCGAGGCTTTCGCGGGCTCGCGCGTGCCCTGGCCAGGTTTTCGGGGCGTCCTCGAAGCCGATCTCGCCGCCAGGATTGCCGACGTCTCAAGCACCGCGTCAGCAACGGAGGAGCCGATGCACCTGTACAGCAGCGTGCCTAACGGGATGTCCGTCGATGCCGGTGTGAGCGGGCGGCCCCACACCACCGGGTCCACGAGGCGGCGATCCGCCCTGGTGACCGGAGCCACCGGCATGGTGGGGCGTGCGATCGTGCACGCGCTGCTGGCCCGTGGGCGCTCCGTGTGCGTGCTCGCACGCGACCCGGCGAGGGCCCGTGTCCTTTTTGGCGCATCGGTGTCTGTTGCCGTCGGCGACCTGAGCGCTGCGGCGAGCTTACGGAAGGCGTGCGACGGCGTCGGGGAGATCTACCACGCCGCGGCAGAACTGGGGTTTCGGAATGGCACTGGCGCGGAGATCTACGAGACCAATGTGGAAGGCACCCGGCGGCTTCTGGAGGCCGCGGAGGCGAGCGGAGTCACCCAGCTTGTGTACACGAGTTCAGTCGCAGTGTACGGTGACCATCTTGCGCAGGGGACCACCGAACAGACCCCCGTGAATGCGTCGTCGGCCTATGGGATCTCGAAAGTTCGGGCGGAACGCCTGATACGGGAGGCGGTGACAAGTGGACTCCGCTGCATGATCGTGCGTCCATGCATCGTATACGGCCCGGGCGACCGGTATTTCATCCCCCAAACGGTGACTACGATGCGCCTCCCCGTGATCCCCCTCCCGGACGGCGGGCGTCACGTGGTAGATCTGGTCCATGCGGATGATGTCGCGGCAGCTCATCTGCTGGTCATGGAGGCCGGACTTCACGGGGAAGCGTACAACGTGACGGACGGCTGCCGCTATGAGCTGCGGGAGTTGATCCGCTGGATGTCCGACGCGCTAGATCGGTCCCCGTGGTGTCCATCCATTTCTCCGTGGGTCGCCCGCCGCGCCGTGCCTCTGGTTCGTATTGTTGGCCGGTTGGCGCAGATTCCTGAGATAGCACAGCTGCGGCAGCGAGACGTCGACGTGTTCTTGGGTGACTATCACTTCGACATCGCCAAGATCACCGCGCTCGGCTACGTTCCACGCATCCAGGCACGCACCGAGTTCCCCTTGGCCCTCCGAGCGTATGCACGAGTAGGGCGGTCGACGCGATCCGACGACCTGGCGCCACGCCCCGCGGGGTACGTCGACGACGGTTCGTGGTCGAGCGCCAAGCGCACCGCGAGCGACAGCCCCATCGGCGGGGGCAGCGACGGCGGCGCCGGCAACGTGGGTTCGAGGTGATGGCGGCAGCGGCGCGACCGCTAGTCGCTGCGTAACCGCCGGGCGGCCTCGGTTCGTGGGGCCGCGCCGGCCCGCGCGACTGTAGGCGCTCACCGGGTTCCAGCGCTCGGCGATCGTCGCCTCGCCGCACACGTGATCGTACAGCGGCTTCGACTTCGTGGTCGCGGAGCTCACGATCGCGGCACCGGGCACCGGCAGGATGGACGGCCGCTGCCCAGCGTAATGTCGTCGGAAGCGTGCATGCGATCTCCGTGCGTACGGCGCTTTGTTCCAGCGCAAAGACATCCCCGCACGGGTTGGATACCCTCGAGGCGTATGCTCTCGCCCACGATGCTTGCCCGTCTCCCCGTTGCCGAGGTGTTGCGGCGTTGGCCGCGGACCGCGCGCGTGTTTATCCATCGTCGTATGGCGTGCGTGGGCTGCCCGATTGCACGGTTCGAGTCGGTGGCGGACGTGGCCGAAGCCTACCATATTTCTCCGACCGAACTGGTCGATGCGTTGCGCCGCGCCTGCGGATGACGCCGGCGAGGTCTGCTGCGTCAAGATCCGTGGTCGGAATGATAGGCGCGGTCGAACCAGATCGGTGATGGGACGGCGAGCGGACCGACGTAATCGTTGAAGTGAACGAGAGAGAAGAGATTAGAGATGCGCATGTGGCTTCGCCATGGTGGCCTCACCTTGACGGCGCCGGGATTCCGCATGCCCGAGATCGAACCCCAACGGTAGTCTTCGGAATCCACGGGTGTCGCGGCCGAGGACTTGCATTGCGCGTGTCCCGGACCGGCGGAACCACAGAGCCGCGCGGCTCCACGTGGAGGTGGTGAGGGTGCCCGTGGACCAGTCGGACGATCTTCTTGGGCCTGTCGCGCTGTTCCGGGGCCTCTCGCCGGCCGCCCGCGCGTCTGTCGTGCGAGTCTCTAGTCGGGCGCGGGCGCCCCGCAAGGCGCTGTTGTTCCGCCAGGGAGACCCTGCGGTCGCGATGTACGTGCTTGTCCGCGGCAAGATCAAGCTCACGCTCGTGCACCAGGACGGGCAGGAGGTGATCATCCAGGTGATCGGGCACGGTGACGCGTTTGGCACCGTCGCCGCGTTAAGGGGAACGACGTACCCCGTGTCGGCCGAAGCGACCGCTCCGGCGGAAGCACTGGTATGGGACAGTCGGACGATCGCCACCCTGTTCGCACGGTACCCTGCGCTTGTGGTCAACGTCCTTCGCATCGTGACCGCGCGGATGCTCGAGATGCAATCTCGGTTCTCCGAGCAGGTTGCGGATCGGGCGGAACAACGGCTCGCACAGGCCGTCCTGCGGTTGGCCGATCACGCCGGCCGCAAAGTGGACGGGGGCGTTCTGCTCGATATGCCGCTCTCGCGCGGAGATCTGGCCGGACTGGCCGGGACCACGCTGTACACCGCAAGTCGCATTGTCAGCCGGTGGCAGTTGCAGGGGCTCATCGACGCCGGCCGCCAGCGACTGCTGCTGCGCAATCCTCATGGCTTGGTGGTGTTGACGGAACGTGCCGATCCCGGGGCACCTCGGAGCAAGACATCACGTTGAGCCAGACAGGTACACGATCACGCTTCGCTACCCGCGCGGTCGCCGTCATCTGGGGCCACTCCATTCGCTCGGCTTCCAGGATTACGTTGTCGTCGAGCGTGCAAGGGAGAGGACAGTGGCGCGACGGCCAACGACATGGCGGCGCGGGTCGGCCGCGGAGAAGCCACGGGCAACCCGGGCGTGCGAGTCGGGAGGCCGTTCCGCGGGAATGCGAGCGGCGAGACGAGAAATGGTTCGCGACATCGACGGGGCGCAGCGGCGTTCGCATGCCCGCTGGGCCCGCTAAGCGACAACGAGTTGCCGGAGGGTGCTCGTGAAGGTCGGCGTGGTATTCCCTCAGACGGAGCTCGGGGCGGATCCTTCGGACGCTGCAGATTTCGCCAGGGCGGCGGAGGATCTCGGGTACGATCACCTCATCGCGTACGACCACATCCTTGGCGTCGTACCGCGCGAGGACAACTGGCTCGGATACACGCACCGGGACATGTTCCACGAGCCGTTCGTCCTGTTCGGCTATCTCGCAGGGGTCACGAGTCGCATCGAACTCACGAACGGCATCCTGGTACTGCCCCAGCGCCAAACCGCCCTCGTCGCCAAACAGTCCGCCGAAGTCGACCTGCTGAGCGGCGGGCGGCTCCGCCTCGGTGTTGGCGTCGGCTGGAACAGCGCGGAGTTTGAGGCGGTTGGGGCAGACTTCAAGTCTCGTGGCCAGCGCATTGAGGAGCAGGTCGCGGTGCTGCGGGCGTTCTGGACGCAGGAGATCGTCACCTTCCATGGCCGCTGGCACCACATCGACCGCGCCGGGATTAACCCACTGCCGGTGCAGCGTCCGATTCCGGTCTGGATGGGCGGGGAGAGCGATGCCGTGTTCCGGCGCGTGGCGCGGATGGCGGACGGATGGATGGCCGGGGGAGGTATTGTCTCACCCACGTCCCGCTTTCCCCCGGTCACGGACGGCTACCGCGCGATGGTCGCGAAGATTCGAGCATACGCCAAGGAAGCCGGCCGCGATGCCGGGACCATCGGGCTTGAGCGCCGTCTCGGGTATGCGGAGTCGCCCGCCGAGTGGGCGCGTGTTGTCGCGGAGTGGCGGGCGATCGGGGGGACCCATGTCAGCGTAAGCACGATGCGGGTCGGCCTCTCCTCACCGCGGGCGCACCGCGACGCGATTCGGCGGGTCAGCGAGGCGCTGCGCGCCGTATGAGGACGCGCAACCATCGCCTGATCCGTGGCACGGCGCCCCGTCTGCGCCGTCTCGGCCGATCCCCGCGATCCAACGAGAGGGCATCTCCGGTGCGCGCGCAGGACCGCCCGACCGGGGCCGCGGGTAGGGCAGGCGTTCGTCCGCCGGCGGGTGAATATCGTAGCGGTTTCAGGGCCGGGCATCGTTCGAGGAGGACAATGATGAAGACGTCGAGGCGAACGTGCCGGTTTCCGTAAAGAACTCGCGAATGGTCTACGACGCGTTGAAATCCTGTGGAATCAGACTGCTTTCTGCCCTCCCGGAGACGTGGCTCGTGCACCTGCTGCAGATCGCGGAAGACGACCCGGAGATGATTCTCGTGCGTCTCGCCAAGGAGGAAGAAGGGGTCGGTATTTCTGCGGGCGCGTACCTGGCGGGAGTAAAGTCTGCGATGCTCCTGCAGAACCACGGGCTGCTCGCAAGCGTGAACGGTATCGTCTCGCTGGCGCGCCTCTACCGGATCCCGCTGCTGATGCTGATCAGCTACCGCGGCGAGTTCGGCGAGCGAGATCCATGGCAGACCGAGGGCGGCGGGGCAACTGAGCCCGTGTTGCGGGCCCTCGATATCCCCTACGAACGGTTGGACGCGCCCACCCACGTGGCGCATCGGATCGGACAAGCGCAAACGTTGGCGGAGTCGTCGCTCAAGCCGGTCGCGCTCCTGTTGTGCCGGGATCTGATGTGGGAAGACTAACCGCTCGCACCCGCCGGCTGCCAACGGTGACGGACTGATGCTCCGGATCGACGCGTTGCGGGCGGTCTATCCGAGGCTGGAACGGTGTGTCGTGGTCACGATCATGGGAGCCGTGTCGGCGGAGCTGCAGTCGCTCGGACATCGGCCGGGGTTCTTCTACCTGCTGCACGCGATGGGGCTCGCCTCCTCCATGGGGTTGGGGATCGCACTCGCGCGTCCGGAGTTGCAGGTGGTCGTGCTGGACGGGGATGGGTCGATCTTGATGAACCTGGGCGCCCTGACCACCTTGGCGCGCTATCGTCCGCGCAACCTCGTGCACGTCGTGTTTGACAACGAGAGTCTCCTTTCCGTGGGCGGGTTTCCCACGGCGACCGCGACCGGGAGCGACATCGCCGGAATCGCCGCCGCCGCCGGTGTGCCGCGCACGTCGACGGTGCACACCGTCGCGGAGTTCACGGCTGCGTTCGATGACGCGCTTCGGGCGAATGCCTTGACGACCCTTGTGGCGAAAGTGGAGGCCACGGGCCCGCCGGTCTACTTGACCGACCTCTCCATGCTGGAGAACCGCTTTCAATTCCAGCGACAGCTACGTAGTTGGCGCGCCCCGAAGGAATGACAGCATCTGAGAGACTCGGATGGGTCGGTCACGCAAGGTTCGGAACGAACGAGAGAACTGACCGGAAGGGAGCCGTGACGTGGCGAGCGTGTTGGGGCAGCTGGTCGAGGAGCTCAGGGCGCAACGGGTCAAGGTCGTGGATCTCACGCAACCGCTGGAGCCGGGAACACCCGTCATCGGTCTGCCGCCCATGTTCGGTCCATCCCCGCCGTTTTCCATGGACGCGATTTCTCGCTATGACGACCGGGGGCCGGCCTGGTACTGGAACACGGTGCACCTCGGGGAGCACACCGGAACGCACTTCGATGCGCCGATCCACTGGGTCACAGGCAAGGACCTACCCAACAACGCCTGCGACACGATTCCGGCCCGCAACTTCGTCGGCCCGGCGGTCGTGATCGATGTGACGGTCGAGGTCGAGCGCAATCAGGACTACTTGGTGATGCCCGCGCACATAGCGGCCTGGGAGGCGCGGTACGGCCGCATCCCCGCCGCGTCGTGGGTGCTACTGTACACGGCGTGGAGCAAGCGCCGCGACCCCAAGAAATTCCTCAATGTGCGTAACGACGGCGCACACAGCCCCGGTTTTCACAAGTCGGCGTCCGAATTCCTGGTCAGAGAACGGGATATCCTCGGGGTGGGTGTCGAGACGGTGGGGACCGATGCGGGCCAGGCCGGTACCTTCGACCCGCCCTTTTCCAACCACGCGATCATGCACGGGGCTGGAAAGTTCGGGCTGGCCAGCCTTTGCAATCTCGATCGAGTTCCGCCCACCGGCGCGGTGGTCATCGCGGCGCCGCTGAAGATCGTGGACGGGAGCGGGAGCCCGGTCCGGGTGCTGGCTCCTGTGCCGGGTTGAGCGGAGGACTATGGAACGCGTGGGCTCCGGCTGACCGCGAACCCGCTGGAGCCCGGGATCCGCGCGGGGCTGAGTGCGCCAACCCCGCTAGGCGCGGTGTTGAAGCGCGGTCTTGACCCGCGCAGGCGTGAACGGGACGGTGCGTAACCGCGCGCCCGTCGCGTCGAAGATCGCGTTGGCAATGGCCGGCGCCGTCGTCACCGACGCAGGTTCCCCGGCTCCAAACGGCGGCAGATCCGGGCGGTTGATCAGGACGACCTCGATGTGATCGGGGATCTCCGGCGCCCGAAGAATCGGGTACGTGACCCAATCCACGCTGGTCACGCCGGACGGACCCCAGTGTACCTCCTCCTTGAGGGACCGGCTCGTCGACTGCACCGCGTTTGCCTCAATCGTCCCGAGGAGGCCATCCGGGTTGATGATCAACCCGCAGTCGTGGGCGATCACCAGGCGAGTCACGTGGACCTGTCCGGTCGCCTGGTTGACCTCCACCTCGGCGACGGTCGCAACCAAGGTGTTGCCGCGCGGCGCGTAGGCGATGCCGCGGCCCGTGGCCAGGCCCGAGCGCGAGATGCCCGATTGCGGCGACGGTCGCGAGGTCCACCCGGCACGCTGGGCGGCCGCTCGCACCACCGCGAGGTCGCGCGGGTTCCGGAGATAGCGCAGGCGGAACTCCAGCGGATCGACCCCGACGGCGGCCGCGATCTCGTCCACGAACGACTCCCCGCCAAACGTGGTGGCCGGCTGGCTGGGAGCCCGCAGGTTGGACGTGCGCAGCGGCGAGCCGTCTTGGGGCCAGGGGACGATCTCGCCGACTTTGCGTTTGGCCGCGAACGCGTAATTTTCTTGCACGGTCGTGGGGACGTCGACGCCTGCCGCCGACCGTCCCGTCAACTGACCCGCGAGCAGGTTCCCCGCGGTGGCCGGGCTCGGCGGAATCCCGCTGCCGGAGAACGCGCGCGCCAGGTAGTCCCAGGCGACGATGGTCCCTCGCTCGTCCAAGCCCGCGCGGACCGCCATGACGACCGGCGGTCCCTTGGGGTCCCACGCGGTGTCGTCTGCTCGCATCCACTGCACGCGCACCGGCCGGCCCACGGCCTGCGACAGCAGGGCGGCGTCACCCGCCACGTCTTCGGCCCCGGAGCGGCCGTACGAGCCGGCGCCTTCCACCCAGATCACATGCACGGCGTCGGCCGGGAAGCCGAGTAGTTCGGCTATCCCCCGCTGGAGTTGGTGCGGATGCTGCGTACTTGACCAAACCGTGGCCCCTCGATCACGAACCTCGGCCACCGCGCAACCGGGGCCCATCATCGCGTGCGCTTGGAAGGGCCACTCGTAGCGGGCCTGAATCGTGCGACCCGCCGACGCCAAGGCCCCGTCCACATCGCCGACCTGTGCCATCACCCGGCGTGTGCGGGCGGGCATGGCCCACATCGCAGCGTACAGGTCGGCCATGGCTGGCCAGGTCGCGGTCGTGATGGACCACTTCAGGGTAAGCGTTCGCGCCGCCTGAATCGCGCCCCACTCGGTTTCGGCCACGACCCCGGCGAAGTTTCCTCTCGTCACGACCTTGATCAACCCCGGCACGCCTGGCGCGTCTTCGGCGCGGAGCAGTGTTGCCCCGGGGACCGGAGGACGGATGACCCGGCCGTGCACCATACCGGGGACACGCACGTCGACCACATACGTAAACCGGCCGGTCGCCTTGTCAGGGATGTCAATGCGCGGCACCGAGGTGCCGACGATCGTGTACTGGTCCGGAGATTTCGGCCGGGCGCTCCCCGTCACACCGAGCGTGTAGCTTCCACCGCCGGCTGTGAGCGCGACATCAAAGTGTCGTCCACCGATCAGCTCCCCGTACGACGCGGTGCGGGTCGGGTCGTCCACCCGCCGTACGACGCCATCGCGGACGGAGAGCTGGGCGGCCGGCGCCCCGAGGCGGGCCGACGCAAGGTCCAACAACACCCGCCGGGCCTCCGCGGCCGCCTGCCGGACCGGCTTGGCGCCGATCGAGATCGACGTACTTCCGCCTACGCCCCCCTGATCGGGTGTCCTCGCGGTGTCTCCCATCACGACCGAAACCGCCCGGACGGGGACGTCGAGTTCCTCGGCCACGATCTGCGCAAAGGCTGTCGACACGCCCATCCCGAGCTCGACCTTGCCTGTGAGCACCGTGACGCTGCCGTTCCCAGCGATCGCCAACCACGAATCCAACTGTGCCGGGTCCGCCGAGGCGTTTCGAGCCGGCGCGGCCCCGGCGGCGTCCGGGTGCGAGCCAAGGACCGCCGGCGGCATCGCGAAGGCGACGACGATCGCACCTGAGGTCTTGAGGAACCGGCGTCGAGAGAGAGCCCATGGGCGCCGCATGCGCATCTCTCCCTCAGCTCCGCTGTTGAGCGGCGCGTCTGACCGCCCTGAAGATCCGCATGTGCGCGCCGCAGCGGCAGATCAAGCCCGACAAGGCGGACCGAATCTGGGGGTCGCTCGGATTGGGCGTCTTCGCCAGGAGCGACACCGTCGTCATGATCCAGCCGTTGATGCAGTACCCGCACTGCACCGCCTGTTCCTCGATGAACGCCTGCTGCACCGCATGCGGCCGATCGGGGGTACCCAGGCCCTCCAGGGTCGTGACCGGCAGGTCGCCGACGGCGGAAACGGGGAGGGTACATGACCGCACCGCGGTGCCGTCGAGCAGGACCGTACACGCCCCGCACTGACCGAGCCCGCAGCCGAAGCGCGGTCCGTGCAGATGCAATTCGTCTCGGAGGACATACAGCAGCGGGGTATCCGGCGGGAGGCGAACGCTGTGGACGGTTCCGTTGACGGCGAGACGGCGAGCGCCCGAGGGGATCGGGGCGAGAGGAGACGCCGCCAGCACCGCCACCTGGCGGCGACGATCCGTGGGATCTCCGTTCAATGCGGGGCCACCTCCGAGCGCGCGAATCGGTGCTGCGGGAGAGACCGAGTTCACCTACTAATGTCACAGGTATCGTGTCACGTTTTCGTCACACGACCACGGGGGGAGGGACGACCAGCGATTGGCTCGCGACGGCCGCCGCAGTCTGCCGCGCCGGCGCTACTGGTTCTGGCTCGTCGACGTCGGGTAGTTGGGCGGTTCCCGGTTGTCGACCGGGGTCATCGGCGCGGCCTGGTTCTGGTCCTCCGCTGCGACGTACCCGTTGTGCCGCGGGAACGACCGCTCCGCGATGTCGTTGGCAAAGGCTCCGGACATGCTCGTCGAGAGCGCGCCCCCCACCAGGATCGCTGCAACCAGTTGACGCATGGGCGGTGCCTCCTTGTGTGGCGGAATCAGAGAGGCGCGCACTCTCTGTCGTGGTTCACGCATGAATAACCTCGGACGGGGCGTTTGGATGTCGGTCGACGCGAGAGGTGATGAACTTGTTACGCCGATCGATGCGCTCGAGGGAGTCCGTTAGGCTACGCACACGCGGTTGCCGCCGTTGCGCTTCGCCTGATACATGGCGTGATCTGCCGATTCCAGAAGACCGTCCGGATCGTCGCCGTCGGCGGGATGGGCGGCCAGTCCGATGCTGACGCTCAACGTGCGCTCGTTGCCCGGGACGCGGATCTCCTCGACGTGCCCCCGCACTCGCTCCACGATCTGTGCGGCCACGTTCTTTGTCGCCTGGGGCAGCACCAGCACGAACTCGTCGCCGCCGAACCGCCCGACGAGATCGCCGGCGCGAGAATGCCGGCGGAGCACGTCGGCCACCTCCCGCAGCACCAGATCGCCCTGCAGGTGACCGAACTTGTCGTTGAGCCGCTTGAACCCATCGATCTCTACGAGCGCCACCGACACGGGGTGGCCGCTGCGGCGGGCGCGTACGATCTCGCGCTCGAGATCCTGCAGGATCGCCCGATGGTTCGCGAGGCCGGTCAACCCGTCGGTGCGCGCGAGCTCGCTGAGATTCTCGTCCCGTTGGGCGCGGAGAATGGCAAGCGCGGCGAGGACCGCGAACGTCGCGAGGAATTCGCGGGTTTCCTTCGGGAACGCGTCGACGCTCGGGCTCTCGACGTCCAGGACACCGATTGTCCGGTCGTCGACCATCAGCGGAAACGCGACGTTCGACCGCGCGGACGATGACCCCGCGACGTACAGAGAATCCAGGGTAACGTCAGGCGCGTAGTAGGACCGTCCCCGCTGCGCGACCCAGCCGGCGATCCCTTGCTCGCCGACCCGGAGCCGCAGTCCGGTCACGACATCGGGATCGAACCCGCGCTGGGCGGCCACGCGCAGCTCTCGGGTCCGCTCATCCAGCAGAAGCACGCCGCAGATCGGATACCCGAACACACTCTGGATCTGGCTCAGGATCGCCTCGAGCACGGCCGTGAGATCGAGGGGCCGCAGGAGTCGTTGTGCCACGTCCGCCACCGCCGGGGCGGCGCGGCGGAGGTGCCGGTTTTGCTGAAACGGCTGTACCACCGCCGAGGCCAGTGATCGGATGGACTCATTGCCCGCAGAGGCCATCTCCGCGACCGGGACGATCGCCGCGTCGGCGTGCTCGATCACACGGCAGAAGACGTCGGCGACGGCGGGATCGAACTGCGTGCTGGCGCACTGGCGGATCTCCGCGATCGCCTCGTTCTTGGGCCTGCCCGCGTCGTACGCTCGAGTATCGATGATGGCGCTGTAGGCGTCGGCCACCGCGAGAATACGGGCCCCGAGCGGGATCTCGTCGCCCTGCAGACGGTCGGGATAGCCCGTACCATCCCATCGTTCGTGGTGGTGGCGAATGATCGCGGCGACCCCATGCATCCGTTCGATCGGCCGCAAGATCTGTTCGCCGATCGTGGGATGCTCGCGCATGACATCCCACTCGGCCGCCGTGAGCGGGCTGGGCTTCTTGAGGATCTGATCGGGCACGCTGAGCTTGCCGATGTCATGCAGCAACGCGGCCCAATGGATGGTCTGTGTCTCATCGTCGGTGCATCCGAGCGCTCGCGCCGTTGCGACGGCTCGTGCGGCGATGCGCTCGCTGTGGTCGCCGGTGTAGCTGTCCCGGGCGTCCACGGCCCGGGCTAGCGCGAGCACCATCTCGATGTACGATTGCTCCAGGCTTTGTTGCAGGCGTCCTCGCCGGATGGCCGAGCCGGCGATTTCGGCAATCCCCATCAGCACGCGCACGTCGTCCTCGCTGAACGATCGATCCTGGCCGGTCTTCCGTCGGAGCAGCGTGAGGGTCCCGATGCTCTCCGCTTCGGATCGCACCGCCACCACGAGGTACGGGCCGAAGTCTCGGTAGCTGAAGTGATCCATCCACGGCGGACGCTGCTCCTCGCCGATATCTTTGGCCACACGCGGGATGCCCGTTCGCACAACCTCCATCGATCGACTGCCGGCCGCGGGGAACGTCGATCCGGGCGGTTCCGTTGAGACCCCCCTCGCGTACACCCGCGTGAAGGACTCTTCGTCTTCGTTCAAGAGCGCGAGGGCTCCGTGTTCACTCGCGAGCACCTGCATGGCGTGTTCGACGATGATGGGGTACATGTCGGTCACACTTGCCGCCTCGCGGAGCCGGCGGCCGAGGTCTGTGACCGCCAACAACTCCGCCGTGCGCCGTTCGGCGCGTTGCAACAGATCCAGCCGCTCGGCCGCCTCGCCGATCTGCCGTCCCACGGTCTCCACGAGCGCAGTCTCGTCCGGGCGCCACGCGCACGGCACCGGTGACGCCACGGCGATGCCCCCGATCGCGCGTCCCCCGGCCCGGATAGGCGCGGCGATCCAGGCGAGAATGCCGAGGCCCTTCATTACGGATGCCAACCCGTGCGCGTCGGGCGCACGCGCGTCCGCGACGGCCTCCGAGGCGTCAAGGACCTGCCCCAGCGACGCCGCCGCCCGCAGGATCGACGGGCCCACGTCCGCCGACATGCCGCTGCCCCGATGTTCCGTCCCGATCCAGATGCCCCCCATCGTATGCCCCAGCGCGTGGAGCGTCAGGTCGACCGTGTGCTCCAGCAGTTGCCCCAGGTCGCGCGCCGACACGGCGGCCGCCACGATCGCGTTGATCGTCTCGAGGTGTGCCGCACGTCGCTGGTTCTCTTCCTCTGCCAACTTTCGCACGGTGATGTCGCGGTAGTTCGCCACCACGGCCTGCACACTGGAATCATGAAGCAGGTTGGTCGCCACCGACTCCGTCCAGCGCCACGTGCCGTCCCGGTGCCGCAGCCGAGCTTGCGTGAACGCCTGCCCGTCCGGGTGCTCGACCAGGCTCGCAAACCGATGCCGCAGTTCGGCGCGGTCGTCGGGGTGGACGAGCTCGAGGCGGTCGCGGCCGAGGAGAGCGTCGGGCTCGTAGCCGAGGACGCGCTCGGCGGAGGGGCTGGCGTACTGGATGATGCCGCGTCGGTCGAGGAGCAGGATGATATCAAAACCGTGTTCGATCAATGCGCGGAAACGCTGCTCGTTGTCCCGCAGGGCGGTCTCGGCGGCGCGTTGGTCGGTGATATCGATGATGGCGCCTTCGAGGCCGTCCCCCTCGCCGGTCGGGTCGTGAACGGCGCGCACGTTCGCTCGTCCCCAGAGGATCGTGCCGTCCCGCCGACGGAGCGCGCTTTCCCACCCCGTCACGACACCGTCGCGTTCGAGCGCCTCGGTGAGCCGCTCGCGGGCGCCCGGGTCGACGTACAGCGAGGTCGCGTTGATTCCTCGAAGGGTGGCGCGGTCCGGATACCCGAGCATCTCGAGGAACGCTGGATTGGCGTCCACGAACGTCCCGTTGGTGCGGGTCAGGTACAGTCCGATGGGCACCCTCTCGAACAAACCTCGATACCGCGATGCGCTTTGTTGCAGCGCGTTCTGCGCCGTTTCGCGCTCCGTCACGTCCCGGAAGTTGACCACGATGGCGCGCACGCTGGGTTCGGCGAGGAGGTTGCGGCGGGTGATCTCCACCAAGCGCCAGGACCCATCTCCGTGTCGGTGCCTGATGAGCGACGCCTGCGTGCGGGTCGGATCGCGGCGGAGCGCGTCGTAGGCGCGGCGGACCTGCTCGTGGTCATCGGCGTGCACGAACTCCAGAATTTCGTGTCCGACGAAATCGTTGAGTTCGATGCCCATGACGCGGCGAATCGAGGGGCTCGCGTACCGAACTCTCAGATCGTCACCGATCAACGCGAGGGCGTCGTAGCTATTTTCGACGAACGCGTCCAAGCGTCGGCGGAGTTGCGTCTGTTCGTGTCGCAGGCGTCGGTGGGTCCGCGCTCGTTCCACCACGTGCGCAAGCAGCGGCAGGTGTGGCTTGACCACGCAATCGGTGGCGCCCCACCGGCTCACCAACGCCTCGGCTTCGTCTCCGAGCGCCGCCACGGCCACGACGATCGGCACATCGAGGTTGCGGTCCTTCGCCAGCGCGATCGCGCGGCGGGCGTCCACCTGCAGCAGGCCGTCGTCGACCACGATGACATCCAGTTCAGGGCTGAGGCGTGCCAGGTAGTCCGACTCGTGCTCCACGCGGTGCCACTCGACGTCGAACCCGTGCTGGCGAAGTTTGTCGACCACCAGGGCACTGTCGGTTGGGCGGTCTCCGACGATGAGCATGGAGAGCGGTGTCCGCGGGTTGTGCTCGTCGTCGGTCGAAGGAGTCTTCACCGGCCCGTTCGCGCCTCGTTTCTCACCGTGTATCGGCCTGCCCTTGCAGTGTGTGCCCCAGTTCGTCGGGCGACAGACGGTACGTTCCGCGCGGCCACGCGACGTCGGCGCGGGGCGCGCGTCGCGTAGGGATGTTCACAACAACGACGAGGGCGGGGCATGCACGAGTCGCATGCCCCGCCCCGATCTACGACGTGCTCAGGCGTTAGTTGTTGTTGTTCCCGCCTGGAGCGCCATTACCGCCCGCGCCGCCGTTGCCGGAGTTGCCGCCGTTATTGTTCCCGCCGGTACCACCGCCACCGCCCGCGCCGCCGTTGCCGTTCTCGTTCGTCCCAGCGGCTGAGCCGGACGCATTGCCGTTGCTGTTGCCACCCGTCGCTCCCGTGCCGCCGGCCCCACCGTTGCCGGAGCCGTTGGTGTTGCTGTTGCCGCCGCCACCGCCCGCGCCGCCGCCGCCGCCGTTGCCGTTGTTGCTGCCGCCGGCCGCGCCGGCGCTCGCCCCGCCGTTACCACCTGTGCCGTTGTTGCTACCACCACCACCGGCATTGCCGCCGGCGCCACCGTTGCCGGAGCCGTTGGCGTTGCTGTTGCCGCCGCTGCCGCCGGCGCTGCCGCTTCCACCGTCACCGTTGCTGTTCCCGCCGGCCCCGCCGTTTACGCCAGCCCCACCGGTCCCACCGATGCCATTGCTGCTTCCACCGGCACCGCCCTTGCCGCCGGCGCCGCCATTCCCAGAGCCGCCCAGCGCCCCTGGCCCGGTCGTCTGACCGATGTTCGCGTTCCCGCCGGCACCACCGGCGCCGCCGGCCCCACCGGTCCCGTTCGTGCTACCACCCGCTCCTCCGTTACCGCCGGCGACTGTCGTGCCGAGACCGCCCGCGCCGCCGCCGCCGTTCGTATTGCCGCCGGCTCCGCCGGCGCCAGCCGCACCGCCGTTGCCGGAGGCGGTGTTGTTGGCCGTACCACCCGCGCCGCCCGTGCCGCCCGCGCCGCCGGTCCCATTGCCGGCGCCACCGGTGCCGCCGGTCCCGCCGCTGCTCCCGCCGACGCCGGCTCCGCCAGTCCCGCCGCTTCCACCGTCGCCGTTGTTGATGCCGCCGGTCCCACCGGCCCCGCCGGCACCGCCGTCTCCGGAGTTATTGCTGTTGCCGCCGGTGGCAGTGCCGCCGACGTTGCCGCCGTTGCCGCCGGCGCCACCCGCGCCGGCGTTGCCGTTCCCGGTGCCACCCCCGCCACCGGTCCCGCCGCTGCCACCGGAATTCGCGCCGCCGGTGCCACCGGCGCCCCCGTTGCCATTGCCACCGGCCGGGGTATTGCCAGTGCTATTCTGACTGGCTCCGCCGGCGCCACCCGCGCCGCCGTTGCCTGAGTTGTTGGTGTTGAAACTGCCGCCCGCGCCGCCGGCGGCGCCGGCGCCGCCGTTCCCGTTGTTCGCTCCGCCGGCACCACCGGTGCCGCCGCTGCCTCCTGAGCTGGCCCCGCCGCTACCACCGTTGCCACCGTCGCTGTTGCTGTTGCTGCCGCTGCCGCCCGCGCCGCCGTTACCGCCGTTGCCGGAGGTATTGGTGTTGTTGCTGCCGCCCGCGCCTCCGGCGCCGCCGTGCCCGCCGCTACCGCCGGTCGTACCCGCAGCCCCTCCGGAGCCGCCGGTCCCGCCACCCACTACGGTGGTCCCGGGGTTACCGGGCAAGCCGTTGCCGTTGCCGGCGCCACCACCCGCGCCGCCGCCGCCACCGTTGCCGGAGGTCTGGGCGTGAGCCACCGTAGCGGTCGCATTCACATACCACCCGGGGATCGCGAGGACGAGCAGTGCCGTGATGACGAGATACAGAACGGAGCGCGTCTTGTTACCGCCGCCCACCTACATCGCCTCCTTTTGGTTCTGGAACCTGCTGCCGATTTGTCGCGCCTAGCCTAGCTGATGGGATGGGGCGTCTCCGGCGTGCGCCGGGCGCCGCGAGGTTCGAGCGGGGGGGATCGCTCCGCAGGTTGAGCGCGGAACGGACGTCCACGCAGAGATGGGGAGCTGCTCATCGAACACCGCTTCGGAGCGATCCTCGCATCGGTCTCAATCACCATCCGGCTGTCACCGTCGAATCTGCTCCCCAGCATTTAGTTCCCAGCCGGTGGTGCGTCGTCACCGGACCACTCATGCGAAAGGACTAGGCTCTTCGGCCATTTCTCCCGGCGCGGCACTGGTGATTGGATTGCAGCGGGCGACAGACACGGCGGCGCGTCGAGCCAGTGGTGTGCGGGTGCGCTCTTAGTGCACGCGGTCGGATCGATCCCGAGCGTCCGCCCACTCGATTTCCGATTCCCGCGCAGCCAGGAGGAATCTCTCCTGGCACTCGTCCCGCGAACTGACCTCGGCTCCGCCGGCGATCGTGCCGACGATCATCGCGAGCGCCTCGCCCACCACGGTGGAGGGGAATTGGCGTCGGAGGGCACGGGAAGTAGGGATCGGGCAACGGGTGTTGCCCGGCCAAGCATGGGGTCGGAAGCCCCGCATCCGTGGATCCCGTCAACGGCCGTGAAGGCCCCGCTGCGGTGGTCCGTGAACCGGCTCCTCGATGAATTCTACGCCACGCGCCGCGTTCGGGCGGAGCGCGTGGGCATGACGGCGATGATCTGGGAGCCGGTGGTCGACGTGTTCGAGACGGAGAACGACGTCGTGGTCAGAGCCGAACTCCCGAACATCGATCCGAAGAACCTCAACATCAAGTGACGAGCGGCACCATCACCATCCACGGCGAGCTGGGCGGAATGTGAACCGACGGATACGTATCACCGCCGGGAGGTTCGGGCCGGCACCTTCACGCGCAGGCTGCCGAGCGAGGTCAAGGGCGAGGGGGCGAAGGCCGTCCACAAGGACGGCGTGCTCGAGGTGACGAACCCGAAGACGGAACGCGCCAAGCCGACCACGGGCAACGTCCAAGTGGCGTCGTCGGTGACCGCACAGGCACCGCGGTCGCGGGTCGGGCGCGGTTCGTCACCTGCGCAGGACAAGGTGCCGGGCCGCAGCGCGCTGCGGCCCGGCATTCCAACGCGCGGATCTGGGAGGGTTCTCTCCGGCCTTCACGGGCGGCGGGCCAGATCTACAACACGGTCGATCGCGGCCCGAGGAAGAGGACCACGGCGGGTCCAGCGCAGCGCGTCGTCGAGCTGTTCGGGGCTCGAGAACCCCACCAACGCCGTCGAGATCCCGGGTGCGGCGAGGACGAATCGCAGCGCGAGTTCGAGCGGGCCGTCGTAGGTGAGCTCAGCGGCGATCGCTTGTATCTCGCGGGCACGTTCGAGGTCGCGGTTGTACCGCGCGCCGTCGACCAGCAGCGCGCCGGGATCCCCGGCGTTTCGGTGTCGCTGCGGCCGCGCGAGCAGGGCGCCTGCGGCCATGACGCGGATCGCAACGACCCCGAGGCCCGCGGTCGCGGCGGCGCCGATCAGTCCCGCGAAGTCCTGCTCGCCGCCGGCGGCGCCCGCGACGCCGGCGCTCGGGTTGATCGCGTTGAAGTAGGTCTGAACGGTGGCGAACGCGCCGCTCGCGACGAGCGCGTGCAGGGCGCGCGCGTCGCCGAGGCCAGTGCAACCCGCGTGTCGGGCGAGCCCCTGTGCCACAACGTCGCGCATCCCCTCGGCAACGGCACCGGTGACCACGTCCAGCGGAACCGGGCGGCTGCTGCCGGTGACCGTGTTGTCGGCGGCGCTGCTGGCGATGGGATTGTGAAGCTGCAGCAGGTCGACGGCATCGCACCCCAGCCTGCGCAGACTGGCCTCGCACGAGCGCCTGATGGCCGCAGCCGGATCGGCGAGGTCAGCCGGCTGCAGGCGGACTTTTGTGCCGACCGCGACGCGGCGCCACGCGCGTAGTTCGCCGAGGATCGCGCCGAGATTCTCCTCCGAGCGTCCGTCGCCGTAGCTCGGCGCCGTATCGAAGTACGTGATGCCCGCATCGAGCGCTCGCGCGACGGCCCGCGTCTGGTCTGCGCGTTCGCCGCGCACCAACAGGCCTCCGACTGCGCCGGCACCGAAGCCGAGGGCGGAGACGCGGAGGCCTGTCTTTCCGAGCAGGCGCTGTTCCATGGCGGCCCCTTTTGCCCGGCCGTGACCTGACGGCGGCGGGCGATCGCTCGGACTCTTAGCTGTGTTCCGAGACGTCCCCTGCCAGCACCCGCGAGCCCGGAATCCTCACTCCGAGGATGCGAAATCCTTCATCCGAGGGGACCGAAACGGGGGTTGGTTGGGCACACCGGCGCAGAATCGTTCTGTGAATGTCATAGACTGGACCTCATCGGCATCGCAGGGGGTGAGAAACTCCCATAGATTGCCCTGAGCATAGTAGATATGCGCGTCCCAGGTCGCGGACGGCGGGTGAGGGGGATTGTGATGGAGCGAGGTGAATGCGATGGATGAACGATCCGATCTAGAATGGAACCCGGAGAAGGGCAGGGTCGCGATGCGGGAGCGCGTTGCCAGGACAGGCCCCACCTACCACCGGGCGCTCGAGACCGTCCTTTGGACGGCGCTCTGGCCGACTACGGAGAGCGGATTCAGCGGTCCGGACGCGAACCGGCGATGCCGGGCGATCGCAGAGGTGCTCCGGCGACTTCCTGACGACTGGTACGAACGGTTGCTCCAACAAGCGGCGTCCGACGAAGACTCGTTTTCGTGGTTCATCCCCCATCCGTTGATGCGAGCTGGGTTGTGGCCGTTTCCAGTCACCGTACACCCGCCGGACGAGATCGTGTTGCCGCGGGCCCCTCACGCCCGAATGCTGTACCTGTCGCCGATGCTGGAGCGTGCAGCCGACGCGATTGTCGTCGCGGAGGTCGCCCATGAGCTCGCGCACATCGCGCTGGCGCACCACGTCGGCCGGATGAACGACTACGAGGCCCAGGAAGCCGAGGCATGGGCGCTCGTACAGACGTGGGGCTTCGTCCGGGAAGAACGCAGACATTGGGCGCTGCGGGTGAGGCAGGACAAGGCGGAGCGCCACGGGGGCTGAGAGGCGCAGGAACGAAACGGGCCGCCGACCGCTCGGATGGCCCGTGGCGGAAGTTCTGGGGGAGGCGGGCGATGGACGTCTTTGACGCGGTTCGCACCGTGCTGGCCGTGCGTGCCTACCAAGACCGGCCGGTGCCGCCGGAGATCGTCCGGCAGATCGTCGAAGCCGGGCGGCTGACGGCGAGCAGCATGAACGGGCAGCCCTGGCACTTCATCGTCGTCGAGGACCGGGAGGTGCTCCGCCAGTTGGGCGCATTGGCGCGAAGCGGGCCGTACGTCGCACAGACGCCGCTCGCGATTGTCGTGGCGATCGAGAAGACGAGATTCGCGGTCTCGGACGGGAGCCGCGCGATTCAATCGATGGTCCTCACGGCATGGGCGGCGGGGGTCGGTTCCAACTGGGTGGGCTTTCTGGGGTTGACCGAGGTGAAGCCGCTCCTCGGCATCCCCGATGCCCTGGACGTGTTGGCGATCGTTCCGTTTGGCTACCCGGCGCAGCGCCGCGGTCTGGGCAAGAAGCAGCGCAAGCCGCTCTCGGAGGTCGCGCATCGCGGGCGCTTCGAGCAGCCCTTCGTCTAGCGCCCCGCGACATGCGGCTTCCCACCGGACGGCAGTACCGCAACCGGTTTGACCGCCACGCAGCCGTGGCCGTCGAGCTCGGCGGCGGACTGCGGAAGTACAGCGCCGACGGGCGTTCCATCCTCGATGGATATGCCGAGCACGACGTCGTCACCGGGAGCCGGGGTCTGCCGCTGCTGCCTTGGCCGAACCGCATCCGGGACGGCCGCTACCGGTTCGATGGGGAGGAGCATCAGCTCCCGATCAATCGCGTGAGCGAGCACAGTGCGATCCACGGGCTCACCGCCTGGGTCCCGTGGTGTGCGATCGCGCACACCGCGTCGCGGGTGGTTCTCGGCACGACGATCTATCCCCAGCCGGGATATCCCTTTATGTTGACGCTCCAAGTCTCCTACGAGCTGTCCGCCGCGGGGCTCTCGGCAGAGACGACCGCCCGAAACGACGGCGCGAGCGCGCGGCCCTATGGGGCGGGGCACCATCCCTACCTGGCGGGCCGCTGCGGTGGGGTGAACGAGGCGACCCTGCTCGTGCCGGCGACGCGGCGGCTGCTGATCGGCCCGCCTGGGCTGCCGACGGGGGACACCGAGGCCGTCGACCGCACCGCGTATGACTTGCGCCGCTCGCGTCTGATCGGCGATCTGCAGCTCGATGACTGCTACTTCGGCCTGGGGTGCGACGCGGATGGACGGGCGCGCATCCGTTTCGAGGACACCGTCCTGTGGGTCGACGAGGGGTATACTCACGTGATGCTCTTCACGGGCGATCCGCTCCCCGACCCGGCCGAGCGCCGGCGGGGCCTCGCCGTCGAGCCGATGACGTGCCCGCCTGACGCGTTTCGGACCGGGACCGGAGTGCGTGTACTGCGCCCCGGCGAGTCGGTGGCGACTCGCTGGGGACTCACGGCCAGCCCCTCCGGCATCCGCTAGCCCAGGCCCCCCCTGGCGTGCCGCCCCGACGGGATCCGGTGGGTTGTGCCAGAGACGCGCTCGCAGTCCCTGCGCCCGATGCCGGTACGTCGCCGACACCCGACCCGGGCCGTCAGCGCAGGGCGGCCACGGCTTCGATCTCCAACAGGTACTCTGGCATGGCCAAGCTTGCCACCACGAGGAACGTGTTGGGCGGGGAGTACGTATGGTAGTACCGCGCCCGCACCTCCGCGATCTTTGCTCGGTAAGTGACGCTCGTCGTATACGTCGTGAGCTTCACGACGTCATCGAGCGTCGCTCCCGCCGACGCCAGCACGGCCTTGAGGTTCTCGAAGATCTGGACGGCCTGCACCTCGATGTCTCCCTTGCCCACGAGGTTTCCGTTCACATCCTGGGCGATCTGTCCTGCGGCAAAGACAAAGCCGCCGGCCTTGGCCGCGTGCGAATATCCGGTCGTCTTGTGTACCCCGCTGACCGATATGCTCTCCCGTCCCATAGCCCGAGCCTCCTTCCAACGCGTCGGCGGTCGACCCATGCGCCGTTGCCACCGCGACCGTCCAGCCGTACTGTTCCATACCGCACGCTGGGCTCCTACACGACCTGTCGCGGCCCGGCGGGACGCGGGGGCGAACGACGCGACGTGCAAGCCCGAGGGAACGGTGCGGATGACGTCGTAGAGCTTGGAGCGTACCGCGTGCGCGCAAGAGTTCAGGTCGATCGTCAAGGTGCGGCCCATCCCGGACCGAAGAACGCTCCTGCTTGGTGTCGCACTCGCGGCCGTGGGGCTGGCTGCGATCATGGCTACACGGGCCCTGGTGTCGGCGCCCCCCGCACCCGACGCCATTGACGCCCGACGTAATCCGTTTCCTCCGACGCCGGCATCGCTGGCGGCCGGCGAGCGGGTCTACCGTGCGTACTGCCAGGTCTGCCACGGGGTGGACGGCCGCGGAGACGGACCGGACGCCGCCGGATTGTTCCCGCGCCCGATCGACTTCTGGGCGCATTTCGGTTCGGGACATACGCACCCCGACGGGCGGCTGTACTTCTGGATTACGGACGGCATGCCCGGCACGCCGATGCCGGGATTCAAGGACAAGATCGCGGACGCGGACCGGTGGCATGTCATCAACTTCATCAAAACGTTTGCCCCCGTTGACCGATAGCGGTCCGGTCGGCGGCGGTGCGAAGGCGATCGCGCGGACGGGGGCCGCCGGATGCGGCGAGTCGAGAGGGCGAGGTGACCGATGGCCAAGAAACCCCAGGTGAACGTCGCGATGATCGGCGCAGGGTTCCTCGCCGAGACGCGCGCCCGATCGTACGCGTCCGTGACGGGGCACGACGTGCGCATCCTGGCCGTCGTGAGCCGATCCAAGGACCGGGCCGTGAGCTACGCGCGGAAGCACGGCGTTCCCGACGTGTGTGACGACTACGACGACGTGCTTGGGCGGCCCGACGTCGACGTCGTGGACCTGTGCGTGCCGAACCATCTGCACCGGCCGATGGCCGAGCGGGCCGCGGCGGCCGGCAAGCATGTGATCTGCGCGAAGCCGCTGACCGCGTTCAGCGGGGATCAGCTGGCGCCGGACGCCGACGCGCGGAGCGTGTCGCGCACCACGATGCTGCAGGCGGCCGTGGAAAGCGCGGACGCGATGGTCGCGGCGGCGGAGCGGGCCCGCGTGCACCTGATGTACGCTGAGAACTGGGTGTACGCCCCGTCGATTGTGAAGGCCGATCGGTTGATGGCCGCGTCGGACGGCGTGATCTTGGAAATGCGCGGCGGCGAGTGCCACAGCGGGTCGCACTCCCCATATTCGCGGGAGTGGCGATACGCCGGGGGCGGGGCGTTGTTCCAACTGGGCGTGCATCCGGTCGGGGCGATGCTGTACTTGAAGCGGCAGGAGGGCATCCGGCGCTTCGGCGGCGCGATTCGGCCGCGCGCCGTCGTGGCGGAGGTCGGCGATTTGACCGAGACGCGCGGATTTCGGGAACAACCGCAGCGTTGGGTCGGCGAGGGGTGGGTCGACGTCGAGAGTTGGGGGGCGCTGATCATCACCTTCGAGGACGGCAGCCGGGGCATCGTGTGGGCGTCGGAGTCGGTGCTGGGCGGGATGGAGAGCAGCCTGCAGATCTTCCTCTCGAACGCGCACATCAAGTGCAACATGGAACACACCGGCCTGGTGCAGGCGTTTGCGCCGAGCCCGGGGGTCTTTGAGCGCGAGTACCTCATGGAGAAGCTTGAGACGAAGGCCGGCTGGAGCTCCCCGGCACCGGATGAGGACTGGGCGCAGGGCCACGTCCACGCGCTTCAGGACTTTGTGGAGTGCGTCGCCACGGGGCGCACACCGCGGGCCGACGGCCGGCTGGGGCGGGACGTCGTGGAAACCGTCTACGCGGGATATCTATCGGCGGCGGAAGGACGCCGCGTCGAGCTGCGCCGGTAGGCGCATCGGGCCCGCGCCTCCCAGGGTCAGGCGCATGGTCGGTCCTCGAGAGACAATGCCACCCCGGGATCCGCCCATCGGGTGTTCGGGACGAGGGGATACCAGTCGGGCCTGCCGGGGTCGCGATCGTAGGGATAGCCGCCGAGCTCTCGGTACAGGGCGGCATAGCGCCCGAGCTTCTCACGGTCGAGGCGCACGCCGAGCCCAGGCCCGTCCGGTACGGTCATGTGGCCGTCGCGGTACCGGAGCTTGCCTCCGGCGATGATGTCGTCCGTGACGTGATGATAGTGCGCGTCGGCCGCGAAGGTAAAGTTCGGAATCGTCGCGGCGAGGTGCAGCATCGTGGCGAGCTGGACGCCGAGCTCCCCCGAGGAGTGCACCGAGACCCCGAGCTGGAACGTTTCGCACACCCCCGCGGCTTTAATGCAGGGCCGGATGCCTCCCCAAAACGTCGTGTCGAGCAGGATCACGTCCACGGCCGGGTGGAGGATGTTGGCCGCCAGCTGTTCGAAGGTGACCACCACGGTGTTGGTCGCAAGCGGCACGCGGACGCGCTCGCGGACGCGGCGCAGACCGTTCAGGCCCCAGGTCGGATCCTCCAAGTAATCGTTCCGCTGGTCCTCGATCGCGAGTCCGAAGCGGATGGCCTCTTCGACGCTCAAGGCGGCGTTGGGGTCATAGCGGAGCGAGTCGGCCGGGAACGCGTGCCCCAGGGCGCGGAAACACGTCAGCTCATAGTCCGGCGGATACACTCCGCCCTTGAGCTTGTGCGTGCGAAACCCGTGTCGGTCCCTGAGGTCGCGGGCGTGTGCGACGAGTTGATCGACGGTGCGCACCTCGCCGACGCCCATGGCCGGGTTCGCATAGCGGAAGAACAGGTAGCTGGCGAACGGGATCGTGTTGCGCAGGCGCCCTCCAAGGAGATCGTGGACGGGCACGTCCAGGGCTTGCCCCGCGATGTCGAGGCACGCGAATTCGACCGCGGCATGCAGCTGCGTCCGGTTGTTGTAGAGACTGGCGGTCGGATTGCAGATCTTGAAGCGGAGGGCCTCCAGGTCGAACACGTCGTGGCCGACGAGATACGGTTTGAGAGCCACGAGCGCGCGCTCGGCGCTTTCTCCACCGCCCCCGAGTTCTCCAAGGCCGATCAGGCCGTTCTCCGATTCGACCTCGACGATGGTGCGCACAAACCGGCCCCAGTGCGCTCCGTTGCTGTGGAGCAGCGGAGCCTCGAGCGGCACGGTGACCGTGGTGGCGCGGATGTCCGCGACTCGTGGCGGTTTCATGCTCCTGCCGATCGCAAGCGGCAACCGAACGAGCCGGCCCCCGCTCCCACGTGAACTAGTACAGGTCTTCCACTCGGTCACTCCGCACACCTCGTCCCGGGGCCAGGTTCCGTCGACACGCGACGGTGACCTGCCGATCTGGCGGCGCGCGACGCTGGCCGGGTAGAATACTCGGTGGATCCACCCGCCTCGACACGAGAGGGGTGACGCATGCGCATCACCGCTGTGAAGGTAACCGTGGTCGCCGTGCCGGATCTCCCGCTGCGGAACGTGATCGGCTGCCATCAGCCGTATGCGCTTCGCAACGTCATCCAGGTGCGCAGCGACGACGGCTTGACCGGGCTGGGGGAGATGCCCGGCGGCACGCAGGCGCAGGTCGAGCTCGAAGAGGCGGCGGCGCATCTGATCGGCATGGACCCCTTCCGCCGGGAACACCTCCGGACGCTCTTTCCGGGTCGCCCGCGAGTGCAGAGCGCTTTTGAGTTGCCCTGCCTCGATCTGGCGGCGCGGGCCGTGGGACGTCCCGTCGCAGACCTGCTCGGCGGGGCCGTCCGGGATCGCGTGCCGATGTCGGCGTACCTCTTCTTCAAGTTCGCCACCCCGGACGACTGGTTGGACACACCCGCCGGGAGGCCAACGCCCCGCGCCCCGTTGGGCATGCACGGCTGGGGCGACGCCGTGGCCACTCCTGAGGCGATGGTCGCCGAGGCCGAGGAGTTCGTGCGGCGCTACGGGTTCCGCGTGCTCAAGCTCAAAGGCGGCGTGTTGTCGCCCGAAGAGGAAGTTGAGGCGCTGCGCCTGCTGCGGGCGCGGTTTGGGGCCGCGTGCCGGCTCCGGATCGACCCGAACGGCGGCTGGTCGGTGCCGGAGGCCCTCCGCGTGCTCCCCGCGCTGCAGCAGATCGGGCTCGAGTACTACGAGGACCCGGTCACCGGCATGGACGCCATGGCTGAGGTGGCCGGGCACACGAACGTGCCGCTCGCGACCAACATGTGCGTGACCGGGTTTGCGGACCTGCCCGCCGCCGCATCGCGGCGGCCCGTACAGGTGATTCTGGCCGATCACCACTGGTGGGGCGGGCTGGACGCGCTCCGGCTTCTCGGCCGAGTGTGCGAGATCTTTGGCTTTGGGCTCTCGCAGCACTCCAACACGCACCTCGGCATCTCGCTCGCCGCGATGGTGCATGCGGCCGCGACGATCCCGCACCTCAACTACGCCAGCGATACGCACTACCCGTGGCAGCAGGGGTGGGACATCGTGAACGAGCCGTTCGAGTTCCATGTGGACGACGGGTCAGTGTCGATGCCCAGCGGCCCCGGTCTGGGTGTCACCGTGAACGAAGACGCCCTGCAACGCCTGGCGGAGATCGCCCGCGTGATCCCCGCCGACCGTCGTGATGACGAAACCGTGATGCGGCGGTGGTTCCCCGAGTGGAGACCCCGAGGGGACACCGGCGTAATGCGAGGCCTCATCACGTAGGGGGCCGACGGCCTCGGCCGCGGTTCCGGAGGGCGGGTCCGCGCTCTCGTCGAAGGCACGCGCGGGGTGGTCACGCACCCATCACCGCCACGGACCGCCCGTACGCGGATCCCGACGCACGCCGGAGGAGAGCATGGCGCAACGGCTACAGATGGCTCCCGTATTCGACCACATCGACCGGCATCAACCCCAGCATCTTGATCGCCTCTTGGAGCTGATCCGCGTGCCGAGCATCTCCGCGGAGAACCGGGGTATGACCGAGTGCGCGGAACTACTGGCTTCCTATTACCGCGGCCTCGGATGCCAGCGCGTCGAGATCGTTCCGACGAAGGGCCAGCCGGTCGTGTACGCAGAGTACCGCGCCGGGAAACCGGTGACGCTGCTCGTGTACTTCATGTACGATGTCAAGCAGATCACCGGCGAGGAGTGGACGCTTGTTCGCGATCCGTTTGATCCGCAGGTCGTGGAGCGGTCCCCGTTCCGGCGATGCCTCGTCGGCCGGGGCGCCGTCAACCAGAAAGGACCGCTCGGCGCGTTTCTGAACGCGGTCGAGTCGATTCGCGCCACCGGACAGGAACTTCCGGTCAACCTCAAGTTCATCAGCGACGGCGAAGAGGAGATCGGAAGCCCGCGCCTGGTCGACTTCGCGACCGCCTACGTGGACCGGCTGAGAGACGCCCAGGCCGCGATTTTCCCCACCGCGTCGCAAAACCTCAAGGGCGTGCCGATGGTGGCGCTGGGGTGCAAGGGCAGCGCGCCCTTCGAGCTGGAGTGCTCCGGCGCGTTGTGGGGGCGGGGTCCGAGGCGATTCGACATCCACAGCAGCAACGCGGCGATGGTCGATCACCCCGCGTGGCGCCTGATCCAGGCGCTCGCGACGATGACCGATCCCGCGCACCCCGATCGCATCACCATCGACGACTTCTACGACGACGTGTTGCCTCCGGCGGCGGACGACGTCGCGCTCGTCGACCGCATGGCGCCGAACTACGACGAGGAGAGCGCCAAGCAGGTGCTGGCGGTGGACCGTTTCATCGATGACGTACACGGCCGGGACGCATTGATGAAGCTGTTCTTCGCTCCCACGTTGAACATCCAAGGGATCGTCGGCGGGTACATCGGCCCCGACTTCAAAACGTCGATGCCGCATCGCGTGCGGGCCAAGTTCGAGTGCCGCCTCGTCCCGAACCAGACCTACCGGGGGGTACTCGACAAGGTGCGCCGACACCTGGATCGCCGCGGGTATCCGGACATCCAAATCGTGGCGGTGCGGGGCGGTCGGTCGGTCGAAGACGCCCGCAGCCACGAGTGGGCGCGGACGTCCCCGACATCGCCGTTTGTGGAGGCGCTCGTGCGCAGTTGCCGCCAGCGCGGCGCTGAACCGTTGATCGCGCCGACGAACGCCGGGAGCGCACCGTGGCACGTGTTCACGAAGCGACCGCTTCAGATCCCGTTGCTGCCGGTCGGTTTGAACCATGGGGGACGGGCGCATTCTCCCGATGAGTACCTGGTGATCGAGGGCAACGACCAGGTGAAGGGGCTCGCCGAGTTCGAGAAGTCGTTCGTCGCAGCGCTCGACGAGATGGCGGCGGTCGGTTAGTTGCGACGGGAGGACACCGGGCGGCGTCGGGTGCGCCGCGCAGTGCGCGCGCAGGAACGGGCGGGTCGATGGTGTCTCGCGGCGTGACCGGACGCGCCGGTCTCGTCGATTCCACGCGCGGCTCGCCCCGCGGCCTCTGCGGGACCGTGAAGGTGCTCGTGCTCGGCGTCCTGTGCCTCGGGGTCGTGGCGGCCCCGGCGCAGGGGGGACCGGCGGACCCCGCCGATGCGGTGGTTCAACTCATCGCCGTCGATACCCGCACGAACAGTGGGAATCCTGTCGGGGCCGCGTTTTTCGTCTCGTCGAGCGGCACGGCGCTCACGAGCAGCCACGTCGTGTCCGCGCCGCTCCGCGACCCCGGATCCTCCCGCCTGCTGGCGATCGTGGGCACGGAGTTCTATGCTGCTGACGTCGTATGCGCGAGCCCGCTGCCGCCGGGTGTGGCCACGTCAATCGTTCCGTTCGGTTGGGACGTCGCTGAACTCCGGGTTCGCCCGTCGGACTTCCCGTTTCGCACGTGGGATCATCACTTCGCCACCGGCGCTGTGGTTGCGTGGGCGGTCGCGCACACCGGCCCGCTCCCGAGGTTTCCGATTGCACCGATCGCCGGTCGTCCGGCCATCGGCGCGGCCGTATCCGTGACCGCGCACGAATTTGTCGGACCGCTCTCCCAGCGGCGAACCGTCGTCGGCCACGTACGCCAGATGCGCGCCGCGGGCGACGGCACCGGCGTCTTCCAGATCGAGTTCGCGAGCCCGCTCGACCCCGAGGATTCCGGATCACCAGTGTTCGACGCGCAGGCGCAAGTGATCGGGCTGTGGACGTGGGGGAACCCCGATCAACCGAGCGTCGGGTGGGCGCAGGACGGAACCGTGCTCACGAAGCCTTGCCGATAGCCGACACGCGCGCGACGCGGGAGGACGTCACAGGTCGACCGGCCCGTCTCTCTTGGACGGTCCCGTAGTGTCGTTTGGCGCAGTCGGTCGAGCAGAACTCATCCCCGTGCTGAACGGCGAGCGGCGGCTTCTTTCGGCCGCATGCCTTGCAGCGTTTCTGCGACATGTCGTTCCCTCCATCGCCCGCGCGTGCCGCGGGCCGTGCCCCGCCAACTCCGGGGGCGCGTGTGTTTCATGCCCGTTCGGGGGCGTCGCTAGACGCGGCGCCTTCGGCCGGCCCGGGACGGTCGGCGGCCCGGTCGCGGCAGATCTACCCGCCGCCGACGCCGAACAACGGCGCGCCGAGGGCTCCGGCGTCCACCTCGATGCCGAGCCCGGGTGCATCCGACGTCACCCCGAACCCTGCCTGCGATCGTGGGTGGTGACCGGCGACGTGCTCGCGAACCCAATCGTTCATGAATGACGTGGTGAAGAGCAACTCGGGACGGGTACTGCCGGCCAGGTGGCTCGTCGCCGCCGTGACGATGTCGCCGCCCCACATGTCTTCGATGGTCACACGGATGCCGAGCGACTCGGCGAGGTCACGGATCAGCCTCGCGCGGGCGAGGCCCCCCACTTTGGCGATCTTCAGGTTGATCGCCTCCATGCCGCCGGCGCCAGCGGCGCGGAGGAACGACGCGACATCCGTAATTACCTCGTCGAGGACCATCGGGAGCGTCGTGTGCCGCCTCACGTGGAGACATTCTTCGAGGGTTGCGCACGGCTGCTCGAGGTAGAGACGGGGTAGGGGGGTGAGAAGGCGCGCCGCGACGATCGCGTCCTGCAACGTCCACCCTCCGTTGGCGTCCGCGATCACGATGTCCGCGCCGTCCGTCGCGCCAAGCACGCGCTCCACGCGGTCCCGATCGGCGGAGGGGTCACCGCCGATCTTCAGTTGGAACCGGTGGATGCCCTCCGCCCGGCGAGCGCGGACGTAGTCGGCCATCTCGTCGGGCGATCCCAGGGGAACGGCGATGTACAGGGGATAACGCGTCTGCCGCCGGCCGCCGAGGAGCGTCGCGACGGAGCACCCGACGGCTTTGCCGAAGACGTCCCAACAGGCCATGTCGATCGGGCTCTTGGCGTAGGCATGACCCCGCAGGGCAGCGTCCATCGCATCGTGCACGCCCCCGAGGTTGGTCGGATCAAGACCCAGCACGGCCGGGGCCAGCTCGCGGAGCGCTGTCCGCGCGCCTTCCGCGAACGCCGGCAGGTACGTGGCGCCGAGCGGGCAGACCTCGCCCCATCCGGTCAGTCCGTCGTCGGCCGTGATCCGCACGACCGTGCTCGGCAGGGCCGTCACGACTCTGCCGCCCGACATCACGTAGCTGCCGTGAACGTAGTGGAGCGCGTAGCCGAAGATCTCGACGCGCACGATCCTCATGCAACCGCTCGCCGACCGTGCGCGCGCTCAGCACCCATCGGTCACGCCCCATGGAATTGTCACGTGGCACCGTCCTCGTGTCCCGCCCGCTGGTGATGGCACGGTATACGGAGAGCGGGCCGGCCGGTCCTGCTGCGCGCGGCTTTTCCCGGCGGAAACGGCGTGTCGGCGGTGCGGCCGTCCCGACCGAGCCGGGCTGCGATACGGACGCGCCTACCGGGACCGGGTTTGTCGGTGCGGGGTGGGGTTCACCACCCGCCGATGAGCGGTGATGCCTCTAGTGACGCGCGGTCTCCCACGCTGTTTGAAGCGCGACGCCGGCCAGCGTCTCAGCTTCCTCGCGGGACTCGGCCTTGCCCATGCCCAAGAGTTCATAGCCGGACCCGCCAATCGGAAATCGCAAGACCTGCCAGTCCCAGGTGCCGTCTCCCTCGGCGTCCTTCTCTGCGGCGATACCGTATACCCAGTTGCCGTGCTTGAGGACTTCCTGAAACGGCTGCATCGCTGTCACCCCCAGGTGCGTCGTGCAGGCGTCCCGCAGGCGCGCTTGGCCGCATGCGGGACTCGGACACTGGGGGCCCTGGAACCTCTCGGGTCCAGGGCCCTCCCTGCACGGAACCGTTGCACGCTGCCTCCCCGTTAGTGCGTGGCCGCGTGAACAGCCACTGCGGTCACGGCAGCCCCGGCCAAGAACCATAAGACCAGCGGCATTGTCGTTCACTTCCCTTGTCGCGGCAGTTCCAGGTGATACGCAGCCGACTGCGTGTGATTGTTACCCAGCCGGGGGAGATCGCAAACCCTCGTGCGGTGTCCGGCGCGACGGCTACGGCCGGCGAAACACGACCGCATAGCTGTGGGGGCCGAGATCGACCGGCGTCTGCGGCGCCAGACCTGCCCTTTCGAGCCGCTCGCGGACGCGTTCGGCGGGGACCCGCACCTCGAGCGGAGGCCCGGCGGGCGTTTCGCGGGGCATCCAGTCGACGACCACGCCGAGGCCCCCGGGGCGCAGCGCGTGCCGGACATCGCGCAGAACCTCGTCCGGCGCTTCGAGCTCGTGTATCAGAAATGCGAGCAGGACACGATCGTACGTGGCTGCGGCGAGGGGGAGCCGTGACTCCTCCGACTGGACAAGGGCCACGTTGCGCACCCCGGCCGTGGCGACACGCGCGCGCAGCCGCGACAGCATCTCCGGCGCGATATCCAGCGCGACGACCCGGCCCGCCGGTTGCACCCGTTCCGCGATTGGGAGTGTGAAGTATCCGGGACCGCACCCCACGTCCGCGACGACGTGCCCGCGGCGCGGATCTAGGAGCGACAGGACGTGCTCCGGCGGATGCATGTCCGCTCGGGCGCTCGAGAGCAACCGTCCGGCGTTCGCGGGGTCGAACTTCCGGAACCGGTGGGTCACGACGCCCGGCCCCCCGCCGTGTGCTCAGCAGAGCGTGCGGGCACCCGCGCGGACCCGGGCCGGCTCAGCCGCGAGCGGGATGTCATCGGTCGGCGGCCGTCACGGCCTGGCGATCCTCGAGGAACCCTTGGACGGCCGCGACCAGGTGATCGGTTTCGGCGTCGCCGATCGGGAGCGAGAGCGCCATGAACCCGCGCCGCGCGAGGTACACGCCCCGCTCGAGCATGTCGAAGAAGAAAAGATCCCGAAGTCTTGCGTCGCCGGCCGCAGCGTCGGACGGCGTTCGGATCGCGCGGGCGGTGGCGTGCGCGGACATGAGGGACCCGATGCCGGTGAACTGGAGGCGCGCGCCTCGACGTCGGCACAGCGCGTTTAGGCGATCGCGCAGCACGTCGCCGCGCGCGTTGAGCGTACGCGCCGCGTCCGGCGTGAACACCCGCGTGAGGCCCGCGACGCCCGCCGACATCGTCAGGATGTTGTTGTTGAAGGTGCCGGCGTGGGGCAGCCCGTCCGGACGGCGGGGGTCGAACAACTCCATCACGTCGCGCCGGCCGCCGAATGCGCCGAACGACATCCCGCCGCCGATGTACTTTCCGAGCGTCGTCATGTCGGGGATGATGCCAAGCGCTTCCTGCCGCCCGCCGGGAGCGAGGCGCGACGTCATGACTTCATCGAAGATCAGCAGGGCGCCGTACTCACGGGCAGCCTGTCGCAGCGCCCGCAGGAACTCGGCCTCCGCGGGCACACAGCCGCCGGAGCCGAGCATCGGCTCGACCAGGATCGCGGCGATCTCGCGGGCGTGGGCGTCGATGAGGCGGCGGGTGCGTTCGACATCGTTGTACGCCGCGACGAGGAATTCGTGGGGCACGTTTACCGGCGACCCTCCGCCGGTGAACGTCAGGACCCCGCCATGATACGCGCCGTTGAACACCACGATCTTGCGGCGTTTCGTGAAGACGGTCGCGGCCGCGAGCGCCATGAGGTTCGCTTCCGTGCCGGAGTTCGTGAACCGGACCAGGTCGATCGACGGGAACCGGTCGCACACGATTCGGGCGAGCTCGGCCTCGAGCGGGTTGTGTCCCGACAGGTTGATGCCGCGTGTCAGCGCCGAGGCGATCGCGGCGAGAATCTCCGGATGGGAGTGGCCGTAGATCCCGGCGGTAAACTCACCCAGGAAGTCGATGTAGGCGTGCCCGTCCGCGTCCCAGAGGCGGCATCCCTCGCCTCGGGCGATGCTCAGCGGGAACGGATCGTAGTACAGCACGCTTCGCGTGTTGCCGCCCGGCATCGCGGCCGTGGCCGCGGCATAGCGCGCGCGGCTCTCCGGGTTCCGCGCGGAATAGGCCGCGGTGGCGTCGGCCAGCGCCCGGTCTACCGCGAGCGAAACGGGCGACGCAGCACGGGTATCCTGAACCATCTCGTCCTCCCTTCAATCCACGGCCCGGCGCCGCACAAGGTGGTCGGGGGACGGGCGGCGAGCCGCCGGCCGTCCCCACCCGATCGCTACTGGCCGGGCGCGCGGTACTTCACGGATCTTCCGCCGTGGTCGATGTCTTCGGGCGCGACGAGCACGATCGTGCGGACCCGGGCGGCGCCGCTCGCGGCAACGCGCATGGCCGCGTTCGCCGCGGCCGCGTTGTTCGGGAGATCGATGGTGATGAAGAAGTCGCTCCCCCCAAACGCATAATAGAACGATTCTAGTTTGCCGCCCGCGCTTTCCACGAGTTGTTGCACGGCGGCTCTCCGACCCGCGCCGCCCTCCTTCAACACTCCTCTTGCCCCCTCTGCGGTATACGAGCCGGTCCACAGGTACTTCGGCATACGGCCCCCCTCCAGGATTTGACATGGGGCGGATGGGACGTAGCGCCGTTCAACGCGATGATGAAGGCCGCGACGGGAACGTCCGACGTCGGTACCAGGATGGGCGTTCTACGTCGGACCGGTGGTCCCTCCGCCGCCACCGTGCGCTCGCGCGGCGCGCGCGGCTGGGGCGCTGCGGGTTTAGACGAACCTCCACACGTGGTACATGAAGTAATCGGCGAGGACGCGGGTGAGATAAACGATGAGTTTCATGAGGAGGTAACTGACGACCAAGAGCTTGAGGAAGTACTTGCCGATGATCTTCCACTCGGTACTGTGGAACGGGTGCGAAGGGGAGGGCGTCATGCGCTGCCGGCCGATGACCGCCGCGCTTCGTTCTCGACAACCTGGAGCATGTACTCGTGCGGCAGGAGCCCGGTTTCTCGGGCACGCTGTTTGTAGAAGTCGAGGGCCGGCGATGACAGGCGCAGCACCCGGAGCAGCTCACAGGAGTCTTCAAAGGCAACCCGCCGAGCCAGGCCTTCCGCGGTGGTGATGGTACGCCGCTCCGGTCCCGACCAATAAGCGTTGTCGGGCATCTTCCCCCCGCCTCTCAAGGCCTCATGAGGCTACTTACCGGGAGCGGCGCCACACGGGCGGCTTCCTCGGTGTGACTCTCCATGGCTCAAGGCCTCGTGAAGCCCGCGTGCAGCCCCCTACGGCTTCCGCGTCTTCTTCGCTTTGGCCCAGCGCGCCCGTGCCCCTTTTCTGCCGATCTCGGTCAGCCGTTTGGGGGACAACCGGGCCGCTCTCGCTTTTCCGCCTCTTCGGCCAAGGGCCACCGCTGCGGGATGCCTCTTCTTCGTCGCCACGCGCCTATTTTAGCCTAGCGCCAGGAATACGTCAACGATGAGTTTCCGGGCCGCGGAGCCACACGCGCACCGATACCTGGCGTAAGGCACCCGCCCCGACCGGTCTGAACGGGGACCGGTCGTCGCGGTGGGGTGCGGGCGGGGGCGCCTCGGCGATCGTCGGCGGCGGCCCGCGAGACCGGAAAGTGAGGCTACACTGTGGAATTCGTCGGCGCAACCACCAAGTCGCGAATACAGATCGTCGGCGGCTGCTTCCAGCAGAAGAGGATGATCTCGGCCAGTTGCTCGGCCGTCATGAAGTCGGGGTGTCCCAGCCGTTCTTGATACTGCGCGAAGCTGATGCCCATGTGGGCGTGGATGTTCGTTCGGATGTACCCCGGCGCGATGTTGATGAATCGAATCCCGGTCTTCGCGACGCTCTGGCGGAGCGATTCGGTGAGCGCTCGAACCGCGTGCTTCGACGCAGCGTAGGCGACGGCGGCGGGACCGACCTTGCGGTCGCTGATCGAGCTGATGTTGATGATCGTCCCGGCCCGCTGGGCGAGCATGCCCTTCAAGACGGCCTTGGTACCGTTCAACACACCTTTGAGGTTGACATCGATCTCCCGCGAGTAGCTCTCCGGGTCGACCTCGGTGAAGGCGCGGCCGTCCGCGACGCCGGCGTTGTTGACGAGGCAGCCCGCGGTGCCGTATCGGGACTCGGCGTTTCGCACAGCACCGTCGAGGGCGGCGTAGTCGGTGACGTCCACCTGCGCGTAGATGACCCGGTCCGACGGCAGTTCCGGCAGCGGCGTGATCCGTCGCGACACCAGGAGGAGCGGGTAGTCTTCGCGTCCAAACGCGATCGCCACCGCCTTGCCGATCCCGGAGCTCGCCCCGGTGACGATCACGAGCGGTTGCGGCATGACTCCCTCCCGCGCCGCGCGCGTACTGTCGCGGCGCCGCCGAGGGCAGTTCGACGAGACGAACGAGTGCCCCTGGGAGATCCCCCATCCGCTGGGGCTCGCGTCTGTCCGGGCCATGCGGCGACCGCCGTCCGCCGCTCCGGTTGGGCCGATACCGCCGGGGCCGAAGGCGTCGTGGCTCGCGCCCCGAGCAGCTCCGACACCGGCGCGACGGGCCGCCGTCGCGCCGCATGTCGTCCTCCGGCGTGCAAGTGGGCATCGTGTAAGAACGGCCGGGGATCTCGGTTCGCGGCCCATAGTGGGGCTGGGAGGCGCGGCGTGTCCAGACGGCTGCGCGGGTTGTCCCTCAGAACAAAAGTGGCGGCGGCGTGCCTCGTCTGCGTGCTGGTGGCGCTGGCGGGCACGGCGCTCGTGTATCGTTCTCTCGGCGTCAGTGCGGCGGCGGGGGCGCGCGTCGCGTACGTAAACCAGATCATCGAGGCGGCCAACCAAGCCATGAAGGCGGTGGTGGACGCTGAGACCGCGGAGCGCGGCTACCTCCTCTCGGGGAACCGGGGCTTCCTGCAGACCTACACCGAGGGTACGGAAGCGGTCGACGCCGCGCTCGGGGATCTGCGCCGGTTGACGCTCGTGCCTCAGCAGCGGACCCGCAACGACCAGATCCAAACGCTCTTCACCCGGTGGAAGGCCGAGGTCGCCGCGCCCGAGATCGCCGCGCGCCGGGAGGCGCCCCCGGGCCTCGCTCAGGCCGCGCAACGTGGCTACGTGCTGGTCCTCCAAATGCGGGAGACCGCGGGGGCGTATGCGGCGGGCCGGGACCCCAGGCTCTTTACGCAGTGGATCGCGGAGGCCTCGGATCTTCGAAACCGGCTCGAGACGCTGACGGTCATGGAGCAGTCCTCGACCCAGGTCGCCGCCTTGGGCCGAGCGTACGCGCTCGCGGATCAGGGCGCGCGGTTTGGCCCGGAGACCCCGGCCGCCAAGCTTGTGGAGATCGGCGTCCAGCTCGACCCAATCGTGAGCGCCATCCGGACGGATGCCATGGGGGCGGACGAGCGGCTCCGGCGGTTGACCGGGGCCGACAGCGGCCAGGCGATCGTCGACCAGATCCGCGCCGTCAATCTCGCGTTCGTGGACACCGCCCAGGCCACGCTGCGCGCCAACCTCGTGGCGACGCAGCGAACGGCGCGCGACGCCCGGATCGTGGCGACGGCCGTCCCGCTGGCGCTGGTGCTGCTGTTGATCGCGGCGATGGTGGCGGCAACGGGCGTCACTGCGTCGATCCACGAGGTCGCGGAGGCGGCGGCGGCCCTGGCCGGCGGCGACTTCTCGCGTCGTGTGCGCGCCGGCGGAACCGATGAACTCGGGGCGATGGCCCGCGCCTACAATGCGATGGCCGATCGCATGCGCGCGCAGTCGCAGGAGGGCAGCCTGCTTGGGCAGATGAGTGACCTGCTTCAGGCGAGCCTGTCGATCGACGAGGCGTGCGGCGTTATTGCTCGGACCGTGCCCCGACTGTTTCCCGGATGCGGAGGATCGATCTATCTGGTGAGTCCGTCCCGTGACCTGCTCGAGTCCGCGGTCTCTTGGGGCGGCGGCGGGGGCGGCGGGGCCACGGCTTTTGCCCTCGAGGACTGTTGGGCGCTGCGTCGCGGGCAACCACATTACTTCGGGCACGACTCAACCGACGCTCGCTGCCGCCACCTTGCAGACGCGCCGGCAGCCGCGTCGCTGTGCGTGTCGTTGATGGCCCAGGGCGACGCGAGCGGCGTGCTGTGTCTCGTGGACGGCGCGACCGCGCCGTCCCCACGGGTGTTCTCAGAGGACGAGATCCGGCTGGCGCGCACGGTCGCCGACCAGGTCGGGCTTGCCATCGCCAACCTGCGACTGCGGGACACGCTCCGCCACCAGTCGATTCGGGATCCGCTCACCGGCCTCTACAACCGTCGCTATCTCGAGGAAACGCTCGACCGCGAGCTTCGCCGGGCCGAACGAGCCGGCCAGTCGCTCGGTGTCCTCATGTTCGACATCGACCTGTTCAAGCAGTTCAACGACACGTTTGGGCACGAAGCCGGGGACGTCATGCTGCGCGAAGTCGGACGGTTGCTGCGGGACCGCTTCCGCCGCGAGGACATCGTCTGCCGGTACGGCGGAGAGGAGTTTGTCATCGTGCTTCCGAGCGCCACGCTGGACGAGACGATCAATCGCGCCCGAGAACTCGAGGACGCGGTGCGCTGGCTGGATGTGCGCCACCGCGGCCGGTCGCTTGGCGCGGTGACCCTGTCGCTCGGCGTCGCCGTGTTTCCAGACCATGGGCAGACGATCGAGAGCCTGCTCCGCGCCGCCGACGCGGCCTTGTATCGAGCCAAACAGACCGGCCGCGCGCGGGTCGAAGTCGCCGCCAGCTAGCGGTCGCCGCCCGGCGGCGGTGGTGACGCGTACCCGACGGGCCGCGGCCGCCGACGCGACGGAGGATCGCGCCCGGCGGGGGCGGAAGAACGCGGCGCGCACCGGCGTCCACGGCGCGTGGAGGCCGCGGACGGCGTCAGGCGCAGTCGGAGGAGCGGTGCGGCACCATGGGAAGACCTTGGTATAAGTCGCGATGGACGCGTGCCGGTGCCGTGGTGTGTCTCGCGGTGCTTGCGGTCGCCGCGGCGGTGCCATTTCTCGTTCCGATCGACCGAGTTCGCCCACTGGTGGTTCAACTGCTCGAAGGCGCCACCGGCCGCGACGTGCAAATCGATGGACTCCGGCTCTATGTGCTTCCCACGTTACACATCCACGCGGTAAATCTTAGGGTGACAAACCCGAAGGGCTTCCCCGAAGGGGACGCACTTGCCGTAAGGTCCGTCGATCTTGGAGTCGCCCTTCCGGCGCTGCTGTCGCGACGGATCGAGGTGACGGGTGTTTCCCTGAGCGGCATCCGGCTCGCCCTGATCAGCGGCGCACACGGCCGGACCAATCTGGACCTGCCGGCCCCCTCACCGCGCGCCGCGACGAGGCGGGGTCCAGGATTGCTGTTTTCCCTCGGCCGTATCGACCGGATCTCCGTGACGGACCTTTCCCTCACGTCGGCGGCGATCGACCCCCGGCGCGGCCGCGCGATCCAGGCGTTTGCGCTGAGCGGGGTCAGCGCGCGGGTGACGTCGCTCGATCCGAGCGCGCCGGACTGGCCCCACCGGCTCCAGGTGGTTGTGGGCTTGAAAGGCGCGCGGCTCGATGTCTCCGCGCTGCTGAAACCGGTGCAGTTCCAGAGCGGGGAGATCCTCGTCAAGGGAGGCACGGCCCAGAGCACCTTCGCCGCGTCGCTCGACACCCTTCAACTGACCGGGCGCGCGACGATGGCCGCCTTCGATCCGTTGTCGGTGATGTTCAGCCTCGAGTTGCCTGACGTGGACGTGAACCGGCTGCAGCGATTGATGAGCAACGGGTCTGCCGCGACCGTTGCGGCGGCGCCGGGACCGCGGCGCCTGCTGGCACGTGGAGACATCACCGTAAACCGGTTGGCGTTCTCCCCGTTCGAGGCCGAACACGTGCGCGGTCGGCTGAGCGTATACACGGACCGCGTCGCGGTCGATTCCTACGCGCTCTCAGCCTACGGTGGCACCGTCCAGGGGGCCGCCGCGGTGGACTATGCCGCGGCCGGGGCGCCGGCTTTCGTGACCGCGCGTGCACATGCAGTGGATCTAGCGAGGCTGGTGCGGGTTCTGGCATCCCGCACGGAGGTTGCGGGGTTGGTGGACGCCGACGTCAGGCTGACGACCGCCCTGGGGCGGGACCCGAGGGCGGCGCTCTCCGGCGGGGGTACTTTCGAGGTGGGCAGGCTCACGGTCCCTCCGCTGACGGTGTCCCAAGTCCGCGGCCGGCTGAGCGTGACGGGAAGCCGCCTGCGGGCGGATCCCTATGGGCTGTCGGCCTACGGCGGGACGGTGCAGGGCGCTGCCGCGCTCAACTACGCCGACCCCCAACTGCCGGTCGTCGCGACCGCGCAGGCGCGGGGCGTCGACGTAGCGGCGCTGGTTGGCGCCGTGGCCCCGGGGCCGTCGAGGATCACCGGCGCGTTGGAGGCGGCGTTCGGCCTCGCGACCGCGCTCGGGCGCGACCCCCTGGCGGCGTTGACCGCCAACGGGACCTTCGCGGTGCGCGACGGATCGTTTCCGGGGTTGGACCTCGGGGGGCGGCTGGGCGGTCTGGCCCGAATCACCCAGGCGCTGCAGCCCGGTGCCTCCTCAGGGGCGACGTCCTTTCGGTACGTAGGAGGGGACCTCCGGATCGCCGCGGAGCGCGGGAACAGCAATGCGCTCCGGCTGGACGCCGACGCGCTCAGTGGCACGGCGCATGGGAGCTTCGGCTTCGACAGGACACTGGACTACACGGGTACGGGCGTCCTCAACAGCCAAGGGTCTAGTGGATCCGCGCTGGGGCTGGCGCTCTCGCTGGCGGGGAAGGGGCTCGGGCAGGCGATTCCCGGAGCTGCAGGTACGACGGGCGCGCGTGTTCCGTTCAGGTTGCAGGGGACCTTTGACGATCCCAAGTTCTCGCTCGCCGGCACGCCCGAGTTGATCCGGAACCAGGCGCAACCGACGTCCCCCCAGCCGTCCCAACAGCCCCAACTGCCGCAGTTGCCGCAGCTGCCCGGTTTGCCGCCTAACCTCCTGAACATCTTCCACTGACGATGGCGGAGGCCGGGCTGTGCCGGTGCCGTCGGGACACGCCGGCACCGCTGGAGCTCACGGCGCCGGTCGTATGAGGGGCGGTCGCAGAGATGGTGCGCGAGCGTGTGCTGGTTTCCTGGAGTGGCGGCAAGGACAGCTGCCTGGCGCTCGATACGCTGCTGGCGGACGGGACGCGGGACGTGGTTGCGCTCTTGACGACGATCACCGAGGGGTTCGACCGAGTGAGTATGCACGGCGTGCGCCTGGACGTGGTCCGCCGGCAGGCCGACGCGCTCCGGTTCCCCCTGGAGGTCGCAATCATCCCGCAGCAGGCGACGAACGCGGCGTACGAGGCCTGCATGGAACCAGCGCTGGCGCGGCATCGGGGGCTGGGCGTTCGGACGATCGCCTTCGGCGACTTGTTCCTGGACGAGGTGCGCGGATACCGCGAGCGCTGGTTGGCCGGGACGGGGATGACGCCGGTCTTCCCCATCTGGCACCGCGACACGCGCGCGCTGGCCCGCCGGTTCATCGACGACGGGTTTGAGGCCATCCTCACGTGCGTCGACACGCGGGTGCTCGCGCCGTCGTTCGCCGGCCGGGCCTTCGATCACGCGCTACTCGCGGACCTGCCTGCGGCGGTCGATCCGTGCGGTGAGAACGGGGAGTTCCACACCTTCGTCTGGAACGGGCCGCGCTTTCATCGGCCGGTGCCCGTCGTCCGCGGCGAAGTCGTTCGGCGAGACGCGTGGTGTTTCTGCGATCTTGTCCCTGCGTGAGGGAGCGTCGAACACGCTTGAGCAGACGCGTGGAGGATACCGAGGCGGACGCTTCCGATGCACGAGGTATCGGGTGGACACTCAAGACGAGTCGACAGCCGAAGACGGAACGTTTGGCGAAGCGGCCTTGAGGGGGTGAGCTGCATGCTCTCCTTTTCCATCGTGGTTGCCACGCATAACCGGGCCGATCAAATCATGGCCACCTTGAACAGCCTGCTTCGCCAGAACACTCGGTGCGATTTTGAGATCATCGTTGTTGACAACAACTCGTCCGACGCTACCTCAGCCACGGTGCGTGGTCTTGACGGGGTGCGCTACGTCTTCGAGGGGCAACTCGGTTCCAGCTTCGCGAGAAACGCTGGCATCGAGCGGTCCAGCGGCGAGATTGTTGCCTTTGTGGACGATGATGCGACCGTTGCCCCGGATTGGCTTGAGGAGTTACAGCGAGTGTATGAACGGTTCCCTGACGCTTGGTGCGTAGGCGGGAAGATCGTACTGGATCTTCCGGAAAAGCGTCCCAGTTGGTTTGATCCATCCATAACGCGCCTGACTGGTTACCTGAGCGGACTGGATCTGGGCGAAGAGATCGTGAGACTCCGCTACCCGGAAGAGCTCTATGCTGCCAATTTCTCGCTCGCCAGAACTGCGATCGCGCGCGTCGGAGCGTTCCTCCCCCGCCTCGGCCGTCGGGGTTCCTTACTCTTATCAGGAGAAGACACGGAGATGTGCTGGCGGATTCAGCGCGCGGGCGGAGGCGTCTTCTATAATGGACGGGCCGTAGCGACGCATCGTGTACCGCCATCACGCCTGGAACGCCGATTCTTCCGCCAGCGCGCCTATTGGCAAGGACGAACAGTGGTTCTCCTTGGCGTACGCAGGCGGCCGGCAGTGATCTCTTCCGCGCTGTTGGTGGCAAAAAACGAAATGCGGGCACTGCTGAATAGACCAGTCAATGAGGGGCAACGCTTTGCAGACGAGGTAGCTCTTTGGTACGAGTTGGGCTGTTTGCATCAGTCCCTCGCCGCTGATCGCGGACACCCCGCCGCGTAGACCGTGGCTGGTTGGAGGTGATCGCGTCGGGCCGCCAGCGATTCCCATGCAACGGTGCTAGACTGCGGCGACTCCAGGTGCCGTTCGGCCTGGCTGCGAGCGAACGGTGGCCGCCGACGTCCTTCTGCCGTGTTGCGCGAGCAAGATGACCGCCTCGAGGTGGCCGTTTGTGCGATGAGTCAAGATGATCGTCTCCTTGGTTATAGTCCCAGGGTGGCAGACTCACGGTCGGGATTGTCGAACTATTACAGCCTCAGGGCAATCGCTTGACGACGTTTGTGGTATGTGGTATGGTCCGTGTGCGGCCAGTGGCAACACGCTTGTGAAAGACTCATTCCGCTAGAAGGACACACGCACCCCCTGCGCGACCGAGGGGGTGTCTTGTCATTCTGGCGAGAGGTATCGGGGTCTCGTGCGTCGGAATCGAAGGGAGAAGGGCATGCGCGTCTATCTGGATCACGCGGCGACCACGGCGGTGGACGGTAGGGTGCTCGCGGCGATGCTGCCGTACTTTTCTGAGCGACCTGGGAACGCGAGCAGTTTGCACGGGTTCGGCCAGGAGGCGCGCGCCGCCGTCGACATCGCCCGGACCCAGGTGGCCAGTCTGATCGGGGCGCAACCTGCGGAAATCGTGTTCACCAGCGGGGCGACCGAGGCGGACAATCTGGCCGTTTTCGGGGTCGCGTTGGCTCCTGAGGGCCGAAACCGGCACATCGTCACCTCCGTCATCGAGCACGCCGCGATCTTGGAGTCCTGTCGCGTCCTGGAAGGGCGAGGATACGCGGTCACGTACGTGCCGGTGGACACCCGGGGGATCGTCGATCCCGACGCAGTGGGGCGGGCGCTTCGGCCGGATACCGGCTTGGTGACGATCATGGCGGCGAACAACGAGATCGGCACGGTACAACCATTGACAGCGATCGGACGGATCGTACGGGAGCGGGGGATTCCGTTTCACACGGACGCGACGCAGATGGTCGGGACCCTCCCGCTCAACGTGAACGAAGTGGGCGTCGACCTTCTGTCGATCTCGGGACACAAGCGGTACGGGCCGAAGGGGATCGGGGCGCTGTATATCCGGCGCGGCACGCGCTGCCGACGGATGCAGCACGGCGGCGAGCACGAGCGCGGTCGGAGGGGAGGGACGGAAAACGTTCCGGGGATTGTCGGGCTCGGCGCGGCGTTGCAGCTCGCGGGCGAACTCATGGAAGAGGAGCGCGCCCGTGTGAGCGCACTCCGGGATCGTCTCGCCCGCGGGCTCATGGAGATACCCGGAGTGCGGCTCAACGGCGATTCCCAGCGCCGCCTCCCCAACAACGTCAACCTGTCCGTCGAGGGGACGGACGGACAGTCCCTTGTGATCGGGCTGGACCTGCAGGGCGTCGCGGCGAGCTCCGGCTCCGCGTGCAGCGCAGGGAGCGTGGAGCCGTCCCACGTGCTGCTCGCGTTGGGGCTAGCCCCCGACCTGGCCGCGGGGTCCGTCCGCCTGACGTTGGGGCGAAACACGACCGAGGCAGAAGTGGACTACGCGGTCGCGGCGCTCCGCGCGGTCGCGGCTCAGCTGCGTAAGCAAGCGCCCTCCCGGGTCTAACCGGACGCCCGTCCGCTCCGCGGCGACGTGGGTCGGCGTTGGGGCGCGCTCATGCCCGCCGCCATGCGCCGCGTGACGCTCGTAGCGCGGCCACGTGCACCAGATGCCGGATTATGCGTCGGCGTCGGCTGAGTCGGCCCCGACCGTCACCGGGGCGCGAGCCGAGCGACTCGTTGGCGCAAGCTTCCGTCGAGTGGACCGCAATCCGTCCAGCAGCGTCGCGAACGGACGTACGTGGCGGGCCGACGGCTTGACGCGGAGCCACCAGTGGGGCTCCGCAACGATGGGCTTGTATCGTTTCTTGTACTCTTGCTCCCCCCAGCCATGGTCGTATCGGTTCAGGCCGGCATCGACGACGTCGCGGAAGACCGTCATGAACAGGAACGTGCCGGGCGCGAACGGGTTCCACGTCAGGTCGTGGGCACACAGCTGGCCATACGCGGTCTGGGTCCGATGATCGAAGAAGGACAGCCTGGCGGCGATGGCCTGCACCCCCTGCCGAAGGAGCACGAGATGGGCCTGCCCGTGCTCATGCAGCGACCGCGCAAGCGCGAGCGTGCGCTCCCGGCTTCCTTCCTCGCAGAAGGCGTTGTTCCGCTGGCCGGCGGCGTCCCAGCGCCTGATGTGCAGATCGAACAGCGCGTCCATCGCCGCCTCGAACGCCTGTCCGGGACGTGAGGCGACCTCCACCGTCACCCCCAGCCGGTCGCATTCCTCCGCCGCTCGTCGGAACTCGCGCCGTCTCTGCTTGTACAGCCCGGCGAGGAACTCCTCGAAGCTGGGCGGCACGAGGGTCACGAAACGCTGTTCGCTCCAATCCTCCAGCACGGCGGCGTTATGGCCTTTCATCAGGGCGAGGAAGTGCCCGACGGTTGGCGAGTCCTTCGGAACGTCCCAAAGGTAGACGCTGTCCGCGAAGCGGTGACGCAGCACCTCCTCCGCCACGAGTTCGCCGACCTCAGCTTCGTGTCCCGGAATAGCGACAAGGTCATGCCGATTGGAGTCGCCTCCATTCCCCAGGAGCCGGAGGCACCGCTCGACCTCGAATTTCCACCGGAACCGCCGTTCCAGGAAGAACGGGGCGATCCCCAGTAACCTGTCCTGGTCCCACACGAGGCAGATGCGCAGGTGTCGCTGAACTTCGTCGGTGTCTCGGGTGTGCGTCCACCAGGGAAACAGCCACTGGTGCGCGAGAAAGATACCGGCCCCCGCCGATTCTACCGCCGTGTTCCACTGGTCTTGGACGGCCATCCATCGCTGCGCATCGGTCACGATCTCAACGGTTGCCATACAGTTCTGCTCCAGCTCCGTTCATTGGTGGGATCTTCCCCGGTCCCGTCGCATTTCCGTAGCTACCGCACACCAGCACCACTCGATCGGCGCTCATTGCCGGAACTGCCCGCGCGTCGGACCCAGCAGTTGTTGATACAGGTATCCCGCCGCGCGACGCGCGAACAGCTCATGCCGGAGCCCGCCTCCGAAATCGCCGCGGGCATAGCGGATCAAACTCTTGATCGCGTCCTTGGCGGCGACGACGGGCGAACACGGAGCCAAGCTCGCGCTGAGCGCACCGGCTCGCCCGTAGAGGAACAGCGCCCGCCGGGTGCCGCGCAATGTTCGGCGGTCCGCACGGACGGGATGGAGAATGAACGCCTTCGGGCAGTAGTAGCACGTGCCCCCGGCGCTGTACACGCGACGGCAGAACTCCCAGTCTTCGCTGTACACGCTTGAGTGCCGCGGTTGATACCCCAGATCTTCTCGGAACCGGCCAACCCGCTCGAGCGTGGTCCGTGAGAACGACATGTTTCCGCCGGAAAGATAGTGGGGAGGCTGCAAGGGCGTCACGGTCTGGTACTCCTCGTGCTCCATCTGCGGGCCGAACAGCAGCTTCAGGGGCAAGTCGGTGCCGTGGTACCATGCCGGGATGCTTTCCGGCAAGAGCTTCACGGGTCCGCCAACCGACCAGGCGTCCGGGTACATGGTGTACGCTTCGGCATACGCCGCGAGCCACGTGTCCGGAATCGCCGCATCATCGTCGGTGAAGACGAGCACATCGCCCGTCGCGTGTTCGATCCCGATATTCTTCGCGCTGGCACAGCCGCCGCGTGGGTCGTACACGTACCGCACGCCGGGAAACGATTGGGTCACCGCCGCGGTGTCGTCCGTCGACCCGTTGTCGACGACAATGAGCTCGTGGGGCGGAGCAGCGTGTTGATTCGTCAGTTGCCGCAGCGCGTCACGAAGGTTTGATGCGCGGTTGCGCGTCGGCACGATTACTGAATACAAGACCATTGTTGCGTCACCCTCCAAAGATCCGCGGCGCGGTCACGCCGTGGCCTAAGGCTGCCGGTTCCCGAAACCGCGCAACTCCACACCCAGCCTATGCCAGGGCCCATCCCAACGGTCCTCCTGCCGATGGATGGTATCGGTCTATAGTTTGATGCGTCCTGCTCATCCGGCCGGTCGTCAACGCGGCAAGCCACACATGGCGCCCTCCAGGGTATGCGGTCGAAAAGTGCGACAGCAGGGGCGCCGCAACGTACAGAAACGCAACGGACCCGAGTATACGGAGAGCGAACAGGTGTCTCAACGCGGTGCTGGAGCCCAGACTCGGCGGGCGGCTTACGGCCATCCGCCCGCTGGAGACATGCGCACCGTCGTTTCACGGATGTCCGAAGAATCTGACAGCGACATGTCGAGCGACGAGACCTGTTGGCCGGCACTATCCGTCGCTAGCCGCGAGCGGTTCGAGGCAATCTCACGACTCACGGCTCACGCTGAGCCTCCGTCTCCAACGTTCCCCGACACCGCGACCGCGGAGGGGCTGCTGGAGTCCCTGAGTTGTCGGTCGGCCCTTACCGCCATCCAGGCGAGGTACGCCAGTTGAGTCGCAAGAAGCGGCACGGTCAGAACCACCGCGACGATCGGTCCCCACAACGCCAGCGAAACGGCGCTTACGCCGGCCACAACGGACAGCGCGTAGACGCGCACGGTGGTCGCGCGGGTCGAGAGCCCGGCCTGCAGAAGGCGGTGCGGGAGATGGTCCTTGCCGGTCGATGTAATGATCTGAAGTGGATGCCGGATGCCCTGTTGGTAGCGTTTCACGTGGACGAGAAGGAAATCGAACACCGGGATGCTCAAGATCAGCAGCGGAGCGGCCCACTCCGTGGAGATCTTTGGCGCCACGAGCGCCGCGCTCAGGGCCGCGAGCAGGAACCCCAGCATGAGGCTGCCTGCGTCGCCGAGGAAGATCCTGGCGGGCGGGAAGTTGAAGCGGAGAAACCCCAGCGACGCCCCCGCGACGGCCGCCGCGGCGACCGCCACACCCCAGCGGTCCAACGTGATCGCCAGCACCATGAGCGCAAGCCCGGCGATGGCGCTGATCCCCGGAGCCACACCGTCCGCGCAATCGAGGCAGTTGACGGCGTTCGCGACTCCCAAGATCCAGAGGATGGCCAGGATCTCGCCGCTGCCCGGCCACGGGAGGTTGATCCGAAATCCGCCGAGCCAAACGATCGCGGCGACGACCGCCGCCTCGGCCACGAGTTTCCACGCGCCGGCATCCCACAGGTCGTCGGCGAGCCCCAGGAGGCCGAACGCGGCCGCGCCCGCAAGCAGCAGGGCGGTCTGTCCGGGAACAACTGGACGGACGAACACCATCGTCGCAGCCGCGATGCCTGCGAAGACGGCGAGCCCGCCCAGCAGCGGCGTCGGTTGCGCGTGCAACTTGCGGGGCGCGGGCAGATCCAGCACGCCCCATCGGCGCGCTAACACGCCGCACAGCGGCGTCAGCAGCAGCGTTAAGCCGCACGCGGTCAGATAGGCAAAGACAGAGGTGAGCGTTGGAGGTCCTCCTGCTGCGAGATATCAACGGCCAGCGCCTGAGCGACGGCGTCAGCGTCCTCGTCCGAGAGCGACGGGTAGAGCGGTAGCGAAAGGGCGGTGCGCATCGCGTGGTCCGTTCGCGCAAATCCGCTCGCCTGGAGATACTGGTGCAACGGTCGGCCCACGGGCGACTTGCACCCGATACCCTGACGCTGCAACCGAGCGGCGAGTTGTGGCGCGTCGTTCGCGCGGACGACATACCGGTAGAAGATGTGTGTTCGATCCGGCGGCACGGTCGGCAGCCGAACGGGCAGGTTGCGAAGCGCTTCGTCGTAGCGCGACGCCAGCGCGCCTCGGCGAGCGAGGAACTCCGGCAGTCGGCGAAACTGACTGAGCCCCAACGCACCCTGGAAGTCGGTCATCTTGTAGTTGAACCGCAACTGCAGCGTCGGGCGTCCGTCGTAATCCCGCAGATCCCGTGCCCGTCGGAGGACCGTCTCGGAATCCGAAAGCAGCATTCCCCCTTCGCCCGTTGTAAACACTTTGGTCGCGTAGAACGAGCAGACGCTCACGGCCCCGAACCCGCCGACGGGCCGGCCCTGGTAGGTCGCTCCGAACGTCTGCGCGCAGTCTTCGATGAGCGGGATGCCCCAGTCCATCATCGGTGCTATGTCCGCTGGGAGGCCGAACATGTGCGGGACGATCGCGGCCCGTGTGCTCGGGGTGAGGCGTCGCCGGGCGTCCTCCGCGTCGAGGTTGTACGTGAGCGGATCGATCTCAGCCAGCAGCGGGACCGCCCCGACGTAGTGGATCGCGTTCACCAAGGCCACGCACGTATACGACGGGATGAGGACCTCATCGCCGGCCCCCACGCCAAGCGCCAGGAGCGCCAGATGGAGCGCGCTTGTGCCGGAGCTTGTGGCAACCGCTCCCGCTCGACCCGCATAGGCCGCCACGGCTTCCTCGAACCGGCGAACCTGCTCGCCCTGCGCGAGTTGCCCCGTCAGCAGCGCTGCGCTGACCGCTGCGGCGTCCGCGGGTGTCACGGTGGGGCGGGAGTGTGGGATCATAGCACGGCTCGGTGGCACTCGAACGCCTCCGCTGCCGCCACGCCGATCTCGGCGCCTCGGATGCGGGCGAGACGCTCGACGTTCTCGACGCTCCCGAAATCCGGATCGTCACGCAACTGGGAGCCATGACACCGCAACGCCCGCAGCTTGATGTCCAAATGCTCGCTGATATCCACGTACAGTTGGGGGTGGAACGGCGCGTCGCGCCAACCCAGCTGCACCGCGTCGCACGACAAGACGTAGCTCACAAACGGCTTGTGCGCCCGGAGATGGGGGCGACACGCCGCGAACCCCGCATGGAACAGCGCGGTATGGTCCTGATTGAACGAAGGCGCCGGCAACAGCACGACCGTCGGATGGATCTTGTCGATCGCGAAGGTCGCCTCCCGCTCCAGCAGGTTGATGAGGTCGCGCTGGGGAACGGCGTCCAAGCGCAGGTGTTGCTGTCCGTCCGTGAAGAGAATCTCGTACCCGTCGACGCGGAGGATCGCCATCGAGGCGCGCAGTTCTTCGGTTCGGGTCTGCCCCGTCACGATCGTCTGTCCTTCATTATAGTGTTGAAGATCGGCGACCGACCCGACGATGACGAACACTTCGCCGCCCATAGTCTTGATCTTCGCCATCGTCCCCGCGCAACCATAGGCCTCATCGTCGGCGTGTGGTGCGACCACCAGCACACGTTGGTTCGCCCAAAACTTGCTCGCCGTCGGGTCCATCTTTCGATCCTTAATATGCCCAAGTATACGAACTATGGGATAGCTCAGCGGTCCGCCAATGGGACGAAACCGCATTGTCCTTCAATCCTGCCCGGACCCCCAAGAGAGAATTTGGCATATCTATTATATCATACGTATGTACGGCGATCATTCGTTCGCCGGAGAGGCAGGTTTTTTGCGGGAAACCTCATCGCGCGAACGACGGATCCGTCAGACGGGGCGGTGAACAAATCCCAGCGTGAGCGAGCGCCATTTGCGCGGATGCCGTCGATCCTGATCGGCCGCCTGTCCGCGGTTTCCCAGGGGTCTTGCGGAAGCGGCGGTACAATCGCGAGGTCAGTTGAGCGATCGGGCGTCGGAATCACCACGCTGATGAGCAATCGTGCGGGGTGTGTCGTGCCGCCTTCCGGCCGGCGAGCAGCGAATCGTAAGCGTCCTGGATGCGCGCGGCCATGCTTCGGGCGTCAAACTGTCGCACGGCGGCGCGTGCGCGGCTCGCCAGGTCACGTGCGCGGTCGCGGTCCTGCAGCAGGGTCGTTACCCGGCCCGCAAGCGTCTCCACATCGCCGCGGGGTACCAAATACCCCGTCTGCGTATCGGCGATCTGCTCGCGCAGGGAGGGGAGATCCGTGGCGACGATCGGAACCTCGGCCGCCATCGCCTCTAGCGTGACGAGCGGGAACCCTTCGTTGTCCGAGGCGAGCACGAATACGTCAAGGGCAGCCACGATGTCTCGCGCGTCCGCGCGATAACCCAGAAACCGAACACGCGGCGCGAGCCCTAGCGCATGCGCCGTGCGCTCCAGTTCCGCTCGCGCTTCTGGCGCTCCGTCCCCGACGACCAGGAACCGGGCGCTGGGCACCGATGTCGCGACGCGGCTCGCGGCGGCTAAGTACTGATCGTACCGTTTTTGTTTGGGATCGATGCGGGCCACCATGCCGACCAGCGGGGTGTCCGCGGCGATGCCGAGATGGCGCCGGACACGAGCGCGAATCTCGGGCGACATCTGCTCTGGAATTTCGACAGGGTTGTAGACGGTCATCAATTTCGCGGACGGGACGCCGGCCGCGGCGAGCCGCGCGCGCACGTGTTCGCTCGTCGCGATCACGCGGTCCTGCAACGCGACGAGGACGCGCTTGAGCACGCGCGCGCGGATGGGCCGAAACACCCACTCCTCGGCCGCGAGCTGTTCGGTAGACACGACCACGCGGGTTCCGGCGAGACGCGCCGCGAGAAAGGCCCAGCGGTTGTCCAACGTGAACGGCAAATGGACATGCACCACGTCGGCTGACATGCGCCGCAGGCATCCGATCAGACCCGCGAACCGCCTGACGTCCCTCTTCGTCCGCGGCATCGTCTGGAAGTGCACCTCGATGCCCGCATCGCGGAGCTGTTCGACCAGCGGGAGGTGCAGTGCGTCCGGCGACAGGATGGCGCTCGGCCGGAATCGATTGGGATCCAGGTGCCGCACAAGGTGAACGAGCGCGGCTTCTGTCCCGCCCATCGCGCCGGTGTCCAGGACGTGCACCGCCCTGGCGATCACGTCCCCCTCCGCGGCCGGGCGGCGAACCGCGCACCGAGACCAGCGACCGTCTGCGTCGGATCGAGCACGATCGCTCGTGCCAACGACGCGGCGGCCATGGAGCGTTCCCCTTTGCGGAAGGTGCCGACGGCTATCTCACGCCAGACCCTGGCCAGCGTCCGGCGCACTTGGAACGATGGTTGGCAGGCCTCGCGGATCCGACGCGTGAGCGCGACCGCCGTTGCGAGTGTGGGGCCTTCGGCGAGTACAAACTCACGCGCCAGCAGGGCCAGCACCTGGCGGGCCCGAGGGACACGCGAGAGCCGCGGCCACGCCCGCAGCGCGGCCAGGGCGCGATCGAGACGATCCGGCCACGAGAGCGCGGAGGCGTGGCGCAAGTGCTCCAGTCCGAGGATCTCCATGTTATCCAGGATCGCGTTTTTGACCCGCGAGGGCATCGAGGGCCGGAGCGCAAGACCGCGTTGGACGACCCGTCGATAGTACGACGTGAGCTCGCCCGCCGCGTACATCCTCATGTACGTGCCGGCCGACGATGCACGGTAGACGACGATCGGGTCGGCCGGGACAAACGTGAACCGGTGTGTCGAGGCCATCCGAAGCCACAGATCGAGGTCCTCGAGGACCGGGAGTTCATGCCCTCCGACGGCGACGACGGCGTTGCGCCGAGCCAGCATCCTCCCGTAACAGCAGCTGACGGTGAGCCGCAGCAAGTCTTCGAAGATGTCCCCGGACGGATCGCCGCGGTCAGGCGCCGGCGTCGGTTTCCCGTCCAGCTCGTGGGCAAAGGGCCCGTAGGCGATGTCTGCCTCCGGCGTCGCGATGAGCGCGGGGAGCAACGTGCGCATGCAATGGGGAAACCACACATCGTCATCGTCAAGGAATGCGACGAACTGCCCGTGGCTGGCGAAGATCCCCGTGTTCCGAGCCTTGGCGGCCCCCAGGTTGGTCGAATGCCGGATGTAGCGCACGTTCGGGTAGGCTGCCACGACGTCGCGCGTGGCATCCGTCGACGCGTCGTCCACGACGATCACTTCAAGGTCAAATAGGACCCCGCGCTCCTGCTGGCCGAGTGCGGAATCGATCGCATCCCGCAGCGCCTCGCACCGGTTATGCGTGGGGATGATCGCGCTGATCAAGGGACGCCCGCCTGCGACGTGCGGGGTCGAGTCGGTTACGCCTTTGACCTCGTCCGTCCTGTGCGCCGGGTGAACGTTCGTCACGTTCATCCGCGCGAAGACTCGGCGATCGCAGGCTCAGATTCGCGACGCGACAACAGGGACAGACTCCGCTCGCCCTCGTTGAACAGCAGATCGACGATCGACAGGTCCGGGATGAACGGCACCGCCGGGAACTGCTGCCGGTAGACCGGCGCCTCCCACCGCTGCGGCTGCAGCTCGATGCCGGAAGACGCGAAGGTGGCCACGTCGAGGTGATTGGTCGCAGCGTAGTCGCCGGTGAGGTACGCGGTCGCGCCCAGTGTCCGGCAGAGCTCGATCACGCGTTCCGTGCCGCCGCCGGCGACCCCGAGCTCGGAGCTCCGCACCAGGGGCGTTTGGATCCCGATGGCGGGCAGGAGCACCCGCAGAGCGTGAATGCTGCACTCGCACAAGGACTCCCAAGGCTGGTCGTACAACGGGCGCAGTAATTCGCGGTATCGTTCGAAGTAGGGTGCCCGAGCGTAGTTCGTTTGGAGTGCGTGCCAGTGCTTGGCCCGCCAGCGCTGCTGGTTGTTGATCGCGACCTCGTTGATCGGCTTGCCGAACGCGTCGAGCACCGGGACGGTCAGGTACATCCACCCCTGCGCGTTCTTGATTCTCGTCCGATTCTGCCAGCCGTTTTTCGTGAACTGCACATCGTCGAGCAACACGAAGACGTCGCTCCGCGCGATCTTCTCGACGTACCGAAGCCAGGGGAGGTAGTGCGGTTGGTGGATCCCGACGATCACGGGTCCACGTCCCGGTGGCCCGGGGCGGTTTCCACGAACCGGTTCGCGCGGCACCAGTCGATGGTCCGCGTGAGGCCGTCTTCGAGTGACGTCTCCGGATGGTACCCGAGGATCCGTTGTGCCTTCCGCAGGTCCGGGACTCGCCGCGGGGTGTCCTCGAAGCGCTGACCGTAATAGTCCTGGTACGCAACGAGCTGCACCTCAGAGCCCGACCGCGCAAGCGTCTTGATCAACAGCGCCAGGTCGTAGATCGTGATCTCCGAGTCGTTGCCGATGTTGAAGACTTGGCCTTCGGCGTCGGGGACGTCTGACGAGCGGAGGATGCCCCGCACGATATCCTCGACATAGCAGAAGCAGCGCGTCTGGCGGCCGTCGCCGTGGACCGTTAGCGGGAGGCCGTTCAGCGCCTGGTGGGTGAACCGGGCGACGACCGTCCCGTAGCCATTTTCATGGATGCGCGGTCCGTACGCGTTGAAGAATCGCAGGATCACGACGGGGAGGCCACGTGCCGCATACGCGTACGCGAAGTGTTCGTCGATGGCTTTGGAGGACGAGTAGGACCATCGCGAGATCGTCGTCGGGCCGAGGACGCGGTCGTCGTTCTCGCTCAACGGCGCCTTGGTGGACTTCCCGTACACCTCGGACGACGAGGCGATGACCACTTTGCGCCAGAAACGGAATGCGGCCCGTAGGACGTTCTCGGTGCCCTCGACATTGACGCTGATCGCCGCGAGTGGATTCTCCACGATGTGCCAGACGCCCACGGCGGCCGCCAGATGGAACACCAGATCGCACGATTCCACCAGCCGACTCACGACGTCGCGGTTGAGGATGCTGTCGTTTACCAGCGTGAATCGCGGCTGACGAAGGTGATGGCGCACGTTCTCGATGCGGCCCGTCGAAAGATGGTCGAGGACGCACACGTCGTCTCCGCGGGCCATCAGCGCGTCAACGAGATGGGACCCGATGAATCCGGCGCCACCGGTCACGAGCACTCGCATCAGATCCTCCGCATGAAACGCACGTTACGGTCCATTCGTCTCTTCCTTCCTTCTAACACAGGATCCTCGTGCTCAACAACCCTCAGACGAGCGAATTCGCTCGTTCACCCGAACGCGGCCCCGATCGCGCGGCCAGCAGCGCCGTGTAGATCTGGTCGATCTTTTCCACCATCGCGTCGATGCCGTATCCGTCCACCGACCGCTGGCCCCTCGCCCCCATCGCGCGCCGGCCCTCGAGGTCGCGCAGGCAGCGGACGATGGCGCCGGCGAGGGCCTCGCTGTCCCCAGGCCGCACCAGGATCCCCGTCTCACCGTCCGCCACGACGTTCTGGATTCCGCTGATGCGGGACCCGACGACCGGGCGGCCCGCCGCGAGGGCTTCTACCGCCGCTCGCCCCATGCCCTCGTTCAGTGACGGCAGCGCGACGACGTCAAACAACGGCAGGATGTCGGGGACGTCGTCGCGGAGGCCCAGGAACACCACCGCGCGATCGAGCCCCCGGGCCGCCGCCGTTCGTTGAAGACTGCCACGGAGCGGTCCATCCCCGACGAAGACCACGGTGGTTCCGGGCACCGCGGCGCGCACAGCGGGCACGGCGTCCAGAAGATGCTGCACCCCCTTGACGGGCACCAGGCGGGCGACACACCCGATCAGCGGTACGTTCTCGGGGAGGCCGAGGGCGCGGCGCGCGCTCTCGGGCGTGCCGCGGGGGGTCCGGAAGCGCTCCAGGTCCACTCCGCTGTGCACCACGCTGAACTTCTCCGGGGCGCCGATACGGAGTTGCAGATGATCCTGGCGCTCGGCGTCCGTGAGGCAGATGACGCGCGTGGTCCGTGCGGTAAGCGCGCGCTCGACGATCCGCAGCGCCGACGACCCTCCCGTTCCGAGATAGCCGTGGAACGCGTGTCCGTGTGGGGTGTGCACGATCACGGGCACGCGGGCGCAGATCGCTGCGATGCGGCCGAGCAGGCCCGCTTTGGTCGTGTGCGTGTGCACGATGTCGAACCGGCCGGCCCGCACGAGCCCGTAGAGGCGCGCGAGCGCCACCGGATCTTTGATCGGGTGCGGGTCCCGGACAAGCTCCGGCACCCGGACGAAGCGCAGCCCGCCCGGAATGCGGGGTTCCAAGGTGCCCTCGGGGCCGATCGTCGGCCCGCTCGCCAGGGTGATGTCGTAGCGCGCGGGATCCAGGCGGGTGGCGGTCAGGAGCGTATTCTCCTGGGCCCCGCCCACGATCATCCGCGTGATGACGTGAAGCACGCGAATCCTGCGCGCCGGCCTCATCTCGCCCTGCTTCCGCCCGTGCGCGCGTTGCGCCGCGGGCGATCCCGGGCCGTCCGCGCGGCCTCGACGGAGCGCCGTGACGAGGTCCTGCCGTTGTCCTCGTGGTGGTCACTCAGCCCGCAACCCGCCACCACCATCACCTCGGCCACGCGACGTGGATCTGCGGGGTCCGGCGAAACGTCTCCGGCAGTCGATGGTGCCTTCGCGCCGTCGGGTCCAAGCGGACGAAATAGGGGAGCTTACCCGACCGCAGCCTCACGAATCGCTCCACCTGTCGAACGCCGATCCGCCATTCCGGGTCGAACGTCTCGCGTGCTGCAGCCAGGAGATCATCGAGCCGGTCGATCTCGCCCGACGGCGCGCGTTCCACCTCGAGCACCACGAGCCCCGTGCTCGGGTGCAGCACCCGGGTGCGGCCCTGTAGGCCGGCGGGGAGGGCCCCCAGACACCGTTCCACGAGCGGTCGAGCGGGGCTCTGCCATCGCGCGCCCGCGAGACCATCGCTGGCGCGCCCCAGGATCCGGAGCGTCGGTAGGCCCCGGCCGCATCCACACGGTTCTGAGTCGAGCACGCCGATATCTCCGATCTCATACCGGATCAACGGGAACGCCCGATTGCGCAGGTGCGTGGCCAGCAGGCGTTCGCCGCCGGCGTCCCCCGGGAGCGTCTCGAGGAAGACGGTTTCGGCCGCCACGTGCAGCGTCCCGTTGGGGCACTCGAACGCAACCGAGCCAAGCTCCACGCTACCGTACTCCTCGATTACGGGGCACTGGAGCGTGTCGGCAATCGCTTGGCGCTGAAATAAGTAGAGCGGCTCACCGGTCAGCACGACAGCCTTGAGCGGGATGCGGGATGGGCCTGCGCCCTCCCGTATCCCGCGCACGAGTCTGTGTACCGCCGACGGATAGCCGTACAGCACAGCGGGTTTGAATCGTACGATTTCGCCGAGCACGTGGTGGATCCGGTCGTCAAATCCGTGGTCCACCAAGAATTGGCGCCAGTTGCCCTGGGAGCCCGTGCTGCGCACGAGCCCCTGGCTCAACCGTGAGGCCCAGGAGCGCCCCAGCATCGAGACGACCGGGTCGCTCGGATCGACCCCCCACCACTGGAACCCCCGTCGAGTCCCGGCCACATACCAGTCGTACGTCGCGCGATCGAGGGGAACCCGCACCCGCACACTACGGCCTTCGGGACCCTGCCGCACGCGGTCCCTCGCAGGGGCGATCTCCCGGGCGTGTTCGGCAAGATCCTCCCGCCGCACGGGAGGCACGAGACGAAGCTGTTCGGGGCTGACCGGGAGGCCACAGATCCCCGCCATCCGGCGGCGATAGAACGGACTGGTATCGCGGGCGACGCGAAGGATCTCCTGGAGCCAGTGCCATTGCCGTGCCCGCAGCACGTCGGTCGGCCACCACTGCGCTTCGCCGGGAAGCGCTCGTGTGGTCTCCGCGGACTCCGGCAGAAGCTGCGCCATCACAGAGAATCCGATCGGAGCCGCCACATACCCCACGCGTAACCCGTCGCGTACGAAACGAGGGTAGCCAGGTAGATCCACCGCATCGCGCATGCGGCACCAGCCAGCCGACCGACGTAACGCACCCCACGCGCCAAGCGGGCGTCCGCGCTCGGCGGTGCCGCGCGGTGGTCGAGCGTTTGGTCGATCACGAAATCCGGGTAGAACTTCGCCACGTACGCCGCGCCGACACCGTTCCGAAAATACTGGCGAACGATGCCACGGACCGTCGCGGGAAGCATGTGGTGGATCCAGGCGCGTGGGACGACAACGACCCGATACCCGATTTTGCGAACTTCGCGCCTCAGATACGGATCCAGTCCCCTCGGAATCCACTCATGTTCTCCTCCGACCCGGTAGAACACGCCCTTGCGGATCCCCAGACACGGGTGTTCAGCCATATCGCTGTCGGTCACTGCCTCGACGATCGGAGAGGAGCGTCGCGGGAGTTCCCGCATCGCGCGACGGACGACCCACGGTGCATCCGGCGGGACCACATTGCTGACTCCCGCGATCCCGATCGTTGGATCCGCAGCGAACGCCGCGACGATGCGCGCAAGAAGATCGGAGTGCCCCAGCCGAGAGTCGTCATCCATCGTGATCAGGATGTCGCCCCGCGCAATCGCCGCGGCCGTGTTAATTGCCCGGCCTTGCCTCCGATCTCCCTCGACCACCACAACCTCAAACTCCGTAAACGTCTGCTGGCCGAGTTGGTCGAGTAGGCGCGTGAGATTGCCTCCGCGGCTGCCGTCGGTCGTGGGAATGACCACGGTCACAAGCGGCCGACTTTCGCCATGCTCGGAGATGACACGCATTCGTGGGAGGGGCCCGTCGCTTCGATACCGCACGAATTCTCGTCGTTTTTCGGCGGCCGCAGCCGCCGACTCAACAGAGACTTTCATCTTCCAGCCCCGCGTTGCCGGTTGCATCATCTTCGTCCTAGTTACCAAGTATCGCGATCCTGTCGCAGATCGGCCCTCATCCCAACGAAGGGTTTGCCTCTCCTGTTTTCAATCGCCGCAGTCGGTCGTTTGAATAAGGCGCACACGAACAAATGTTTGCCTCCTGGCACTCGTGCCCTGAACGCGGTATCCACGATCTCGTTTGCCGAATCCGGTGGACGGCGTAGATGGCCGAGCCGGCGGAGGCACTTGGCCGTACAGCTGATGCAGCCTAGGAGGTGCCGCGAACCACAGCACGGAAGCCAAGCGCGGGGTTGCTGATTTTCTCCGACGGCAACGGTCCCTGGTCTTCGAGCTGGCGTGTCGCCGCCGTCGTGTCGCGTGGCCGTCCCTCGACGGGTATATACGTTGGGGGTCTGTCGGACGCCGCCTGCGTCCGGGCGGCGCCCGTGCAGACGCCGCTAGGGGATGGTCCAAGGTGATGACTCAGTGTGGCACCGGCGCGGCCTCGTGACACGGCAAGTCATGGACGTTCAACAGCGACGTTCTACGTGGACACACGATCGGGCTCCACGTCTCTTGTTTCTCGGCTTCGGGGATATCCAGCGTTCGCACGGGGCCCGCGTGTATTTGTTGTCGTTCGTCGATGCCCTGCGAGAGACCGGTCAGGCCGTGCGGGCCTTTTTCCTGCAGCAGATCGTGCCGGGGCCTGCCAACACGCCGGAGACCATCGACGGGACCGCGGTCTCCGTGCCGCCCGGCAGCCGCTGCGCAAAATTCATCCCGGCGATCGTGTGGAGGATGTATGAGCTGGCGTGGGCCAATTGGCGTGCATTTCGGGTGGTCCTCGCAGACGGCAGGAAGAGTGACGCGTGCATCGTTGTTGGGCCTGGCCTCCTGCTCCTAGCTCCCGTGTTGGCGGCGAGATATTCGCGACTTGCATACATTCAGCACGGCATCGCGGAGGAATTCCTGTTGTCCGGGCGACTCGGCGACCGGATCAAGTATTGGATCAACAAGGCGCTTGAGCGGAAGTTCGTGCCACGGTGTGGTTCTGTTGTGGTCGTTTCGGAAAAGATGGCGCAGTATTGTCGACGCGAATACGGCGTTCGTAACACGCTCCTCGTGCCGTGTTGCGTGCATCTCCGGCGGTTTCAGTGGAGCGACGACGATCGCCTGCAAATGCGCAGCGCGTTGCATTTGACGGATCGGTTTGTCTTTGTGTACAGTGGCGGCGCGGCTCGCTGGCAGTGTGTTTCTGAAACCGTTGAGTTCTTCCGATCGGCCCGCGCACGGTTCCCCAATGCGTTCTTGCTCGTGCTATCGGCTGACATTGAAACCTGGCGCAGGACGCTTGGTACCCTTGCCCCACAAGACTACCAGGTCATGGCTGTGCCTCACGCCGATGTCGGTCGCTATCTGCGCCTTGCGGATGCTGCGTTCTTGCTCAGAAAGAACAGCATGGTCAATGTCGTTTCGGCGCCCGTGAAGTTTGCGGAGTATCTTGCCTGCGGCCTTCCCGTCATCACCTCTCCGTACGTTGGAGACTACTCCTCGTTGACGGCCACTGACCGGCTGGGCATTCTGGTGGATCCTGACGACGCTTCCACCTGGCCGGCGGCGTTGGACGGGTTGGCGGTTCTCACTCGGGACCCGTCGACGCGGACTCGGTGTCGCCGCGCGGCGGAACAACTTTCGTGGGAGGGCATGGCTCCGCGGTTGCGGGTCGCGTTGCACGGAGATGGGCCGATCGGTGATGCCGTCGAGGACGGGTGCGCCGAACCTACCGCGGAGATGTAGATGATCAACCGGTACGCGACGCCGCGTCACGTGTGGGAACATTTGAGATTCTCCGCAGGCCTCGTCACACGAAGGCTCGCGAGGGTCCCGGGACCCGTGGATGTCATGTTCTCGTTCTGCGATCACTTTGAGGGGAGGGAGCTAACACTCACGCATGGCGAGGTTGCGCGTTGGGTTGAGTCCTATCCGAAGATTGCGTTGCCGCATAGAGACTACGACGGCCGACCGCCACGGCACACCTGGTTCTACTTGTATTCGGATGAGACCGATAACGTGGCGCTTCTACGCAGCCTGCACGCGTTGTGCGGCGTGGATTGTGGAGAGATTGAACTGCATCTGCATCACGGGCGCGGATACTTCGCGGGGCAACCCGCGCGGAACGTGTTTGCGAACGTGGAATCTTCCGTTCAGCTTCGCGCCTTACTGAACGCTGCGCGGAGCGACTTTCAGCGCGCGGGCGTGCGACATGCGAGTGGCGATCCATCCGAGACCCGTTACGCGGTGATTCACGGTGCGTGGGCCCTCGACAACAGCCGGTGGATGCGCGGCTACCACGGGTGGTGCGGCGTCAACGACGAATTGGAGATCCTACGGCAAACGGGGTGTTTCGCCGACTTTACCTTCCCGGCGTGGGGAACGATGCAGCCGGCCAAGATCAACAGCATCTACTACGCGCGCGATGATCCACGCCGTCCGAAATCGCACAACACCGGAATCGATCTCCGAGCCGGCGGCCGCGCGCAGCACGAGCTCGTCATCTTCCAGGGCCCCGCCCTCGGCGGCAGCGATATCAGCTCGCAGAATCCGCCCTCGTCGAGACGCGCTGCCGATTGGATTCGCGCCGGGGTGCATGTCAGAGGTCGGCCCAACTGGATCTTCGTGAAGGTGCATACCCACGGCTGTCAGGATCCCGCGACGCTCGACCTGCTCTTGGGGGATGGAATCGCGGCGTTCTTTTCCCATCTTGAGGAGACCTACAACGACGGCGTTGCCTACCGGCTGCACTACGTGACCGCACGAGAGGCCTATAACATCGCGAAGGCGGCAGAGGCCGGGATGGACGGGAACCCCGACCGGTTCCGGGACTATGTGATCCCTCGGTACCCGATCACCGGTTAGGCGGGCGGAGCCCCCGGGCGAACCCGCATGTGTGATCTGGGTGGCACTGCGCGACAGCGCCTCGCCCGTGGCAGATGGCCGCATCGCACGCTCGGCCCGCAGTTCGTGCGACCACGGCACGAGGAACCCGCCGCCCTGCGTGTAACGTCCTGGGAGTGACCGCGTCTCGGTCCGTCAGAACCCTGGACGGGCCGCATCGTTTGTTACCTCAGCGTGACCGAAGGAGGCGGGTTGGTCGGCGCAATCCGCCGTCTCATCCGGAGAAGGCGGGATGTCGTAGTTCAGCAATCCTGTCATGCTAACGGTTCAGCGAAAATGTCACCCCCTGGGCGCTGAGCTCTTTGCGGCGAGCGATCTGAGCGTATTGCCTCCAGGGATGATCGGGCCCGGGACGTGGATCACGCGGCGGTG
>DATGJN010000084.1 GCA_035295165.1 bacterium | reverse complement strand
ACACCGTACACTACCTGACGGGGTTCCCGGCCGCGTCACCGGGTCGTTACAACCCCAAGGTAAAGGACTGCCGCCGGGACCGCCGAATAAGGCTCCAGCCTAGCACAGCCCAGTAGATCTATGCGCTCCACGGGGAGGGGAAAGCATGGGGAAGCCGGTCACAGGTGCACGTAGCCCCGTCGCCGCGCTCGTCATCGCGGCGATGGTTGTCGTGGGCGTCGTGGTGGTCCCGGGCTCGGTCACCGGTTGGGCTGCGGGCCCGACGACGTTTATCTGGGGGAAGTCCGGCGACGCGGACACGCTCGACAACACCGTGAGCTCGAACGGCGAGACCTCCGAAGTCACGACCCAAGTCTTCAACCTCCTCGTCCGTGCGAAGCCCGGCAAGACGGACATTGAGCCCGATCTCGCGACGAGCTGGTCGGTCTCACCCGACGGACTGACCTGGACGTTCCAGCTCCGCCAAGGCGTGACGTTCCACGACGGCACGCCGTGGAACGCGGCCGCGGCGAAATTCAACTTCGACCGTTGGTCCGATCCGAAGACCCCGTATAGGGTCGCGAACGGGGACTACTCGTACTGGGACGGCTTCATGGCCGACTCGTTCAAGGAGGCCAAGGTTGCGGCCCCGTACACGTTACAGCTGATACTCACGAAGCCGAACGCGCCGCTGCTCTACAACCTGTCGATTATCGCCTTCGAGTTCAACAGCCCGGCGTCGCTCCAGAAGTACGGCGGGCAGGGCGTGGGCCTGCATCCGGTGGGGACCGGACCCTACAAGTTCGTGGAGTGGGTGCGGGACGACCACGTCACGCTGGTCGCCAACCCGTCGTTCTTCCGCAAGGGCCTGCCCAAGACCCAGCGGCTGATCATGCGCGTGATCAAGGACAACGCGGCCCGGTTCCTGGCGCTCAAGGCCGGCGAGATCCAGGCGATGGAAGCGCCGAATCCCGACGACGTCAAGGTCGCGATGTCCGACCCGAACCTGAAGCTCACGTTCCGGCCGGAGTTCAACACCGGCTGGCTGCGCTTCAACATGAACAACGACATCTTCAAGGACAAGCGGATCCGCGAAGCGGTGGCGTATGCGATCAACCGCAAGGCCATCGTCGATGCGCTGTACGGCGGCTACGGTGAGGTCGCGAGCCAGCACATGCCACCGCTGATGTGGGGGCGCGCCAACGTGGCCGGGTACGCGTACGATCCGAACAAGGCGAAGCAGCTGCTCGCCGAGGCCAAGTATCCGAACGGTTTCTCGTTCGACTTCTGGTACATCCCGGTGAGCCGGCCCTACTTCCCGAACGGCAAGGACATCGGCACCGCGGTCGCCAGCGATCTGGCGAAGGTCGGCATCCGGGCCCACCTGCAGACCGAGGACTGGGCGACGTACCTCAAGGACCGCAGCACGAACAAGTTCCCGATGTTCATGATCGGGTGGATCGGCGACAACGGCGATCCCGACGACTGGCTGGGGTACTTCTTCCCGAAGTTCGACGCGACCAACGCGTATCTCTCGTACAACAATCCGGCGGTGTTTGACCTGATCAACAAGGCCAAGGTCGTCGGCGACCAGGCGGAGCGGGCGAAACTGTACGCGCAGGCCGAAACGATGATCCTGAACGACTACCGGGACGTCCCGCTCGCGCACGCGCGGGTCCCGATCTTGCTGCGCAAGAACGTCCAGGGGCTCGTTGGCCAGCCGGACGCGAACGAGTACATGGAACTGGTATCTGTGCAGTAAGCGACAGGTGCCTTCGCCGGCGGGGGCGGCCGAGCGTCCCGCCCCCGCCGGCCTTCTGATCGATGGGCCGTTATATCGCGCGACGCGCCTTGACCGTGCTCCCTGTGTTGCTGGGAGTGTCGGTCGTGGCGTTTCTCCTGATCCACCTCCTCCCTGGCGACCCTGCGATCGCGTATCTCGGGGAACACGCCACTCCCGAATCCATCGCGCGTGTGCAGCATGAGTTCGGGTTGGACCGGCCGCTGCCGGTGCAGTACGGGTTCTACTTGTGGGACGCCGTGCGGGGCAACTTCGGGGACTCGCTCGACAGCCACCGGCCCGTGATCGTGGAGTTCCTACCCCGGTTCCCGGCGACGATCGAGTTGACGCTCGGCGCGATCCTGGTTGCGCTGCTCGTCGGCATCCCCATCGGGATCCTCTCCGCGGCGCGGCCAAACTCGGCCGTGGACCGTCTCGGCATGACCGTGGCGCTCCTCGGCGTGTCGTTTCCCGTGTTCTGGCTCGGCCTGATGCTGGTGTACGTCTTCAGCGTCTACTTCCACGCGCTGCCGACCTCTGGCCAACTCGGCGTCAGCATCTCGCTCGCCTCGATCACCCGGATCGACGTGCTCGACGGGCTCCTCACGGGCAACTGGCCGGCCGCGTGGGACGCCGTGCGGCACATGGTGCTGCCGAGCATCACGCTTTCGACACCCTCGATGGCGATCATCGCACGGATGACGCGGGCATCGATGCTCGACGCGTTGCATCAGGACTACATCAGGACGGCGCGCGCGAAGGGGCTCGCGGCGCGCGCGGTCGTGATCGGCCACGGCCTGCGCAACGCGCTCCTTCCCGTGGTCACGGTCATCGGGCTGTCGGTGGGGTCGCTCCTGACGGGCGCGATCCTGACCGAGACGATCTTCTCGTGGCCGGGCGTCGGCCGGTTCATGTACGATTCGATCCTGTTTCGAGACTACCCGGTGATTCTCGCGGGCGTCCTGCTATTTTCGCTGGTGTTCGTACTCGTCAATCTGTTCGTGGACGTCCTGTATGCTTTCCTCGACCCCCGGATCCGGTACGCGTAGCGTCGTCCCCCCCGTCGCCGCGCGCGGCGCGGGACGGTCGGCGTGGCGGCTCGCCGGGCTCCGGTTCTGGCGTAACGCGAACGCCCGCGTCGGGCTGATCCTGATCGTGCTGTTCGGGATCATCTCGGTGTTTGCACCCAAGATCGCGCCCTACGGCTTGGACGACGAGAACCTCGTCGGCCGGCTCAAGCCCCCGAGCGCCGAGCACTGGTTCGGCACGGACGCGCTCGGGCGGGATGTGTACAGCCGGGTCCTCTACGGTGCACGGATCTCCATGACGGTGGGCTTCGTCGCGGTCGCGGGCGCGCTCAGCACCGGGACGCTGCTCGGCGTCACTGCCGGCTATCTGGGCGGCAAGACCGACAGCGTGATCATGCGCGTGATGGACGTGATGCTCGCGTTCCCGTCGATCATCTTGGCGATCGGCATCGTCGCGATGCGCGGCCCGGGCCTCAACAATACCATCTTGGCCGTCAGCATCGTGAATATTCCGATCTACGCCCGGGTCTCGCGGGCCTCTACCCTCTCGATCAAGGGCTTCGAGTACGTGATGGCGGCGGAGGCGATGGGCGCGCGGTCGTGGCGCGTCTTGTTGAGAACCGTGCTCCCCAACGCCGCGTCCCCGCTGGTCGTCCAGGGAACGCTCGGCATCGCAACCGCGGTCCTCGACGCGGCCGCGCTCGGCTTCCTCGGGCTGGGCGCCCAGCCGCCGGCCCCGGAGTGGGGCACGATGCTCGCGGACAGCTACAGCTACCTGCTCAGCGCGTTCTGGGCGGCGCTCGCACCCGGCATCGCGATCGCGGCCCTGGTCCTCAGTTTCAACCTGGCGGGCGACGGCCTGCACGACGCGCTCGACCCGCGCCTGTCCACGGAGCGCTAGGCGGGCGACTCTGGTCGCGGCGACGGCGGCGGACTTCGCCGAACGGTGCGGGGGCCGGTCGCGCCGTTAGCGCGGGGTCAACCCCAGGGCGGCCAGTCCCAGATAGACCAGGTACAGCCCGACGACAGCGATTCCGCCACCCAGCCAGAGCCGCGCCCGGTGCCGGCTTCGCATGCCGGCCCAAAGGACCTGCATCCCCACCCTGAAGATCACGAGGCCGCCCACAACGTTCCCCCAGAATATGGCGCGGTTGTAACTCGTGTGTCGCAGCGGCACCGCGATCGCAAGGACGCCCAGGATGATGACCGTCGCCACCACCCAGAAGAGCACATCTCGCCTCGCGATGGACACATCGGCCTCCCTCGGTCGTTCGACGCCGCGGCGATGTGCCGCCGGGCGACCTCTTCCGTCAGATCACGGCACACAGACACACTCGTTGAACACCCGCTCCGCTGCCTGCTCGCCGGACCGGACGCAGTCGGGAATGCCAACGCCGCGATACGCGCCGCCCGCCAGGGCGAGGCCGGTGTGTGCGCCGACGCGCGACTCGATCCGCGCGACGCGCGCCACGTGCCCAACGACATACTGAGGCATCGCCTCGAGGTGGCGGCGCACGCGCGCCAGGCGGGCCGGTCCGTTGATCCCGAGGAGCGGCCGCAGCGCGTCCGCCGCGACGGCGGTCAGCGCGGCGTCATCGCGCGCGAGTTCCTCCGGACGCAGGGCGCCGCCGAGGAACACGCGCAGGAGCACGCACCCCGCCGGGGCGCGCCCGGCGAACTTGACGCTCGAGAAGCTGCACGCGAGGATTGGGAGCCGCTCCACCGCCGGGACGACAAACCCGAACCCGTCGAGCGCGTGTGCGATCTGCTCCCGACGGTACGCGAGCGTGACGACGGCGGAGGACGCGTACGAGATGGAGCGAAGCTGATCCGCGAGCCCGGCGTCGAGTCCGTCCACCAGCGCCCCCGCCTGCGGCGCGCGGGTCGCGACGACGACGCCGTCCGCGGCGATCGGAGGCGCGCCCTGCAGCTCAACCCGGTAGCCGGCGGCGCCCCCGCTCCCGGCGCCGCGCGCGATGGCGCGCGCACGCGTGCCCAGACGAACGCTCCCGGCGGGCAAGCGCGCGCAGAGCGCGTCGATGAGCGACCCCATGCCTGCGTCCAGCGCAACAAACAGACTCCAGCGGGGGCCGGAGCTCGTCGGCGCTGCGGCCTCGTTGGCCCGAGCGGCGCGGGCGCGGAGCAACGCCAGGATCACGCTTCGGTGCCTCCGCTCCATGTCGAGAAACCGGGGCATGGTGGCACCGAGGCTAAGCGTCTCGGGATCCGCGGTGTAGATGCCAGCGACCATCGGCTGCGCGACCCGGTCCAGCACCTCACGGCCGAACCGCCGCGTCACGAACGCTGCAAGGCTCTCGTCCTCGCACGCCGGCCCGCGTGGCAGCAGGAGGTCCATGCCCATGCGGAGTTTGCCCCGCCACGTGAACAGGTCGGACCGCAGCACCGGGCCGACCCGCATCGGGGCCATCAGCGTGAACCCATCCGGCAGCGCGCGCAGGCGCCCTCCCCGTACTACGAACGTCTGTCGGCGGTCGGGCGCGGTACCGATCAACCGGTCGGCGATGCCGAGACGCCCGCAGAGGGCAACCGCCCAGGGTTTCTCCGTGAGAAACGAATCGGGCCCGTCCTCGATCAGGTATCCGTCTTGCCGTTCCGTCCGAATCGCACCACCGACGTGGGGGCCGGCTTCGCAGACCACGACGTCGAGGTCGGCGCGTGTCTCGGATGCACGCTCGACCAATCGGTGCGCCGCGGCGAGCCCGGCGACGCCGCCGCCGATGACGGCGATGCGGACCGGCCGGGAGGCCGGCGGCGCGCCGCCGCGCGGCGCGCCGGTCCCAGACGCCGCCGGCGGCTCAGGCCTCACGGAACCTCGCGCGGGCGGCGGTCATCGCGGCGCTGCGACGAGGGCCTCGACCCGATCGGCGAGCGCCCCGATGAACGCCGGATGATCCATGACGGTGCCGGCCCGGTAAAACCCGATGCCGGCCGCCTCCGCCGCGGCGCGGGCCTCGGTATCGAGGTCGTAGCGCACCTCGATGTGATCCGACACAAACCCCACGGGGATCACGACAACCGCGGGTGCGCCGGCACCGGCGAGGTCGCGGACCATCTCGTTCACATCCGGCGCGAGCCACGGTTCCCTGGGATCGCCGCTCCGGCTCTGGTAGGCGATGAACCAGCGACTGTGCCCGATCCGTTCGGCGACGAGCCGGGCCGACGCGGCGACCTGCGCCACGTACGGCGACGCGTCGGCCATGCGCACCGGAATGCTGTGGGCCGTGAACACGAGAGGGGTATCGACGCGCCGCCCGGCCGGGACCGCGGCGAGCGCGGCCGCGGCCCGATCCGCCTGCGCCTCCACAAACCCGGGCGCGTCGTACCAGGGCGCGATATACTCGACCTCCGGTGCGTCGGCGCCGACGCGCGACCGCGCCTCGGCAACGTTCTCCCGATACTGGTCCCAACTCGAATAGCTCTGCTGGGGCGCCATGATGATGCCGGCCGCCCGCCGGACGCCGCGCGAGCGCATCTCGGCGAGCGTCTCGAAGAGGTACGGCGTCCAGTTCCGCATGCCAACGTACACCGGCAGCGTGTGTCCACGCGCCCGCAACATCGCTTCGAGCGATGCCGCCTGCCTGCCCGTCAGCTCGGTCAGCGGCGAGTGCCCGCCAAACAGCTCGTAGTGATGCGCCACCTCGTCGACGCGGGTTTGTGGCACGTGCCGCCCGCGCAGCACGTTGGCGAGGTACGGACGCACGTCCGCCAGGGTATCCGGACCCCCGTACGCAATCAAGAGCACGGCACCGGGCGTCCCGGTCACGCGGTCGGCCTCTCGGACGATCGCAACGGAGCGCTCATGTCGTTCCCCCGCTCAACTCGTGCACCGCCTCGACCATCGCGACGACGTGCTCCCACGGCGTCTCGGGCAACACGCCGTGTCCGAGGTTGAACACGTGGCCCGGGCGCCCGCCGGCCGCTTCGAGCACCCTGCGCACCCCGCGCCGGATTTCACCGGGCGACGCAAGCAGCAGCGCGGGGTCGAGGTTTCCTTGAACCGCCACGCCATCGCCGAGCCGATGCCACGCCTGGCCGAGGTCCACGCGCCAGTCCAACCCGATCACATCCCCACCGGCCTCCCGCATCAGTTCCAACAACCCCGCGGTGCCCGTTCCGAAGTGAATCACAGGCGCTCCGGGTGTGACGGCCGCGATGACCCGCCGCGAATGCGGCAGGACGAACCGGCGGTAGTCGTCCGGCGAGAGGCAGCCGATCCAGCTGTCGAAGAGTTGCACGGCGTCCGCCCCGGCGGCGATCTGACCGTTGAGGTAGCGGACGGTGAGCCCGGCCAACCGATCCATCAGCGCATCCCAGGCGTCCGGATCCGCGTGCATCAGGCGCTTCGTCTCGCGAAAGGCCTGCGACGGCCGCCCCTCGATAAGGTACGACGCCACCGTGAAGGGCGCGCCCGCAAACCCGATCAGCGGGACCCGGCCGCCGAGCCCCTCGCGCGCGAGCCGGACCGCCTCGAAGACGAACGGCACGCCTTCCGCCGGGTCGATGTCCGGCAGTCCCTGCACGGCCTCGCGCGTCCGGATCGGGCGGTGGATCATCGGTCCCTCGCCCCGCACGAACGACAACCCGACGCCGAGCGGCTCGGTGAGGAGCAAGATATCGGCAAAGATGATCGCCGCGTCGACGCCGAGGACTTCGACCGCGCGCACGGTCACCTCGGCCGCGGCCTCGGGAGTCTTGCACAGGTCGAGCAGGCTCATCCGGGCGCGCACGGCCTGGTACTCGGGCAGATAGCGCCCGGCCTGGCGCATCACCCACACGGGCGTGCGCGCAGTGCCCTGCCGACGGCATGCCCGGAGGAACGGCAGGCCGGCGACCGCGTCCACGTCAGCCCCGGGCATCCAGCACCTTCACAATCGATCGAAGACGACGGTAGAGTTGGGCGGTCGCGCGCGCGTCACCGAGGCAGTACCGCGCGAGATCCCGGAGCCGCTCGTCCCGGAATAGGTCTCCGACGGCCGCGCCTCGCACCTCCTCTTTCGGCGACGGAATGCCGAACTGGCGACACCAGAAGTCGAGGCTCCCCGAGACGTTGCGCGCACCCCGAAAGCTCAGCACGTCCACGAGGTCACAGTGGTCCTGGAAGCTGTACCGGTACGGCACCAGGTTTCGGCTCGGCTCGACGCCGAGGATCGCCGATCGGATCATGAGGTATGGGCCGTCGAACGACCGCCCGTTGAACGTCACGATCGTGCCGACCTCGCGCACCAGCCCCCAAAACTCGCGCAAGATCGCATCCTCCGTGCCCTGCAGCATCTGCGCCCGGTCGTCGAGCGCCGCCCATTCCGCGGGCGCGCCCTCCACGAGCACCCGCCCCCGCTCCTCGTCGATGTACCACACGCCGATCATGACGACGCGGCCGGTCCCCGGGTGAAGCGCGAGCCGTTGCGGGACCTCGGCGCGCCGCGACTCGTCCCGCTCGCGTTCGAGCAGGTAGGCACGGACCTCCGGCGCGAGCATCTCCCACTCGTGGCCGACCGTCTCGATGTCAACGGCGATCGCGGGTTTGGGCATCCGCTACCAGCGCGTCACCCACCCGGGGCAATCGCCGGGGCCATGCGAATGTCCGGGGGCTGGAGGCCGTCCCGCCATGCATGGAGCGGACGCACACCCGAGGCGAGCACGGACGATCGGTCGCATCGCGCCTGCGCGCATCTTCCGGGACACGCTTGCACGATAGCAAGCCACAAGACCGGGGTCAACGGGGCCTGCCACGGAGGGCGCGCCACGGGCCGGCGCCGAACCCTGATCGCACCGGCATGGCCGGGAGCGTGCAGCGCCGAGGGAGCGTGAGATCGTGCGGCTGACTGTGCTGGTTGTCCCGAGAGCCAGGGGGACCCGGGTCGAACCGCAGGACGACGGCACCCTTCGCGTCGCCGTAACCGCCCCCCCGCACGAAGGACGCGCCAACGCGGCGCTCGTCGAAGCCCTGGCCGACCACTTCGGCGTTCCGCGGTCCCGCGTCCGCATCGTCCGCGGCCACGGCAACCGGCGCAAGGTCGTGGAGATCGACGGGGCGCGTGCCTAGACCATGATCGAGCCGCCGTTGACGTCGAGACACTGACCGGTCACGAAGCGCCCATCGTCCGACGCCAGGTACACGGCGGCGCGCGCGATATCGTCGGGATCCCCCAAGCGCCGCAGGGGCAGCTCGGCGGCGCGCGCTCGCTGGCGTTCCGGCGGATAGATGTGCCGGTTCATGTCCGTGACGATGCCGCCGGGACAGATCGCGTTGACCGTGATCCCGTGCGGACCGACCTCTCGGGCAAGCGACTTAGTATAGGCAAGCACGAAGCCCTTCGTCCCCGAATAGACGGCAAAATTCTCGCCGCCCGCGTGACCGAGCTGGGACGACAGGTTGATGATCCGTCCCGTCTTGCGCGCCGTCATCGCCGGGAGCAACGCCCGGGTCAGGGTCAGCATCCCGTAGACGTTCACGTCGATCATCTGCGTCCAGGTCGCCGGGTCCTGCGTTGCAAACGCGGACACGTCCATGATGCCGGCGTTGTTCACCAAGATGTCGACGTGCCCGAACGCGCGCAGCGCCTGCTCCGCGATCGACGCGGTATCGGCCGCGCGTGCGATGTCCGCACGCACGACCAGCGCCCGCCGCCCGCCCCGCTCCACGTCGGTCGCCACCGCGACCGCGTCTCGCTCGGCCGCTCGATAGGCGATCACCAGGTCCGCCCCCTCCTGCCCGAACAAGATCGCGGTCGCTCGACCGAACCCTCGACTCCCGCCCGTAACCACCGCGACCTTTCCCGCCAACCTCCCCATCGTCCCCCTCCAGTCTCGGCCCGCTGAGTGGCGGGCAGGCCGCCCGTGCCGCCTCGAGAACCCGCCGGCCCTGGCGGCGTCGACCCAGCGGCATGCGACCTTTCCCGAGCACCGGCGAGGTTCCTCCACCGGCGCCCGGCGCGCCGCTCGCAGGCTCGTCGTGCGAATCGTGTCACATGCATGTCTGAGCCGTTCCAACCGCGGGCAGGAAGGGAACGAGGACGCGCGGACGTATATCTCGCCGTAGGCTCCGGACGCTTGCGTTCAAGGTGCCACCACACGAGAACGGGGAGGGAACAGATCGTGACAACGCCAGATGCGGAAGCGCTCCAAGCAAGGGTCGCGGCGCTGGAGAAGAGGCTCAAGCGCACCTCGATCGGGTGGATCATGACGCTGGTGCTGCTGCTGGTGGGCGGCATTGGGGTTGAGCAGGCGATGTCCCAAGCGCAGTCCCTGCAGGCGAGGCGGCTCGACCTCGTGGACTCCGCGGGGCACACGCGTCTCACCCTCGGGTTCGACACGGCCGGCCGCCCGGGCCTGTGGATGTACGACGACGCGAACAAGAACCGCGTCTTCGTCGGATTCGGCAGTTCGCGGCCGACCCCGCAGGTCACGCTGCAAGACGACACCGGCCGCACCCGGTTGTTCCTGGGGTTTGGCGCCACCGGAAACGTCACTCCGCAGGTCACGCTCTCCGACGAGACCGGCACCGCCCGAATCTACGCGGGGTGGAGTACGGCGGAGAAACCGTTCCTGAACATTACGGACCCGGCCGGCAAGGCACTGTGGACGGCCCCATAGGGCCGTTTACGCCCGCGATGTAGTAAGGGGCATCCGGTGAGGAGGCGCCGCGCAGGGCGCGGTCTCTCCTCACCGACAGACCCCTCCGACATCGGCGTGCCGAACCTCGCCCGCGGCAGCGCGAATGCGGCGTCCCACCCGGACGTGTTGTCGTGACGACTAGGCTCGCCCGCGCGCATCGGTGGACCGGCGTGTGTCTTTTGGCCTGCCTCTTCGGGGCCCTGCCCAGCGTGACGGCGGGCGCGCCCGAGGTCCCGCGGGTCGCCATCGTCGGGGCGGACCTGGCGGACGCACACACCCTTCGGCTCACCATCACGACCGCGCAACTCGACCGCGGGGCGGATCCCCCGATGCTCACGCTCGCCATGCCGACAGGCCCGGTCTCTGTCAGCACGGAGCTCCCGTTGTCCCGCATGCCGAGCCGGTTCGCGATCTTGCTTGACCTCGAGCGCGGCCGCGTCCTCATCGGAGGCATCCTCGTGGGGACGTTCCCGCCGCTCCCTCCGCCCGGCGACAACTTGCGCCTGCCGGTCGCCGTCACCGTCCACGAGGGGTCGCGCGCGGTCACGTCGCGCGCCGTCGCGGAGCTGCTCCTCCCGACCGTCATCGTACCGGGCTATCACAACGAGAGGCTCGACGCGCCCGAAGCCATCCTGGCGGAGATCGAGAAAGCCGGCTACGTCGGCGCCGGCCCTGCGCAAACGGTGTACTGGGCGTCCTACCGGTCGGGGTCGCTCGCGCTCCAGGCCGAGGCCGCGGAAGTCGCGGACTACGTCCGACGGGTCGTCCGTCCCGCCGTCTACGCGTCCCGCATCAACGTCGTGGGCTACAGCGTCGGCGGGCTCGCGGCGCGCTGGAACATCGCCGAGAACGTGGATGGATGGACCCACTTCGTCAACCGGCTCGTGCTCGTCGGGACGCCGAACGAAGGCATGACGATCGCCTACATCGCGGACCGGAGCCTCGCCGGATTCCCGCTCACCGGATGGGCTCATGGCCCGCTCGTCCGCGACCTCTACCCGACGTTCCCGTACTGGCGAGCGAACGGGGGCGAGCCGTGGACGACACCCCCCGGAGGCTCAGGCACGACGCTCGCGCAGCTACGCAGCCGCGACATGCCCGAGTCGGTCCGCGTCTATGTATTGTACGGAAACAATCCGCGAGTTGACGGCTCGGGCTTCGACACCGTGGAGGGAATCACGGGTGCGCTCCCAACGTCCGCGCTCTCGTTCGGACCCGGAGACGGGCTCGTCCTCGCGGCCAGCGCGCAGGGCCTGCCCATTCACGGGGACACCGGCGACCCGGTGCTGCGGCGCCGCACCCTCTGCCGGATCGACGTCGGACCTGTCTATCACACGCGCCTGCTGCGGGTGGCGATGCCGTGGATCGCTCGCGTGCTGCGCGACCGCTGGGACGAAGGAACGCCCGCGTCACCGGCGGTTCGCGCCCCGCGGGATCCGTGTCCCCGCTAGCGTGTTCGCCGGGCAATCACCGCGCGCGGCGGCCGGGCCGAGGCAGCAACGAGCGCCTCCGGTTGCTCGAAGGGGGTGTGCCCCGCACGTTCAGACTCATGGGTCCTGCGTCATGCGCAGAAAGATCTCGACGACCTGCGGGTCGAACTGGTGCCCCGCCTGCGCGCGAATGTACCGGCGGCTGTCCTCCGGGGTCCACGCTGAGCGGTACGGCCGGTTCGACGTCAGCGCGTCCCAGACGTCGGCCACAGCAAAGATGCGTGCCTCAAAGGGGATCTGCTCACCCTTCAGGCCGCGCGGATACCCCGTCCCGTCCCACCGTTCGTGGTGACAGTATGGAATTTCGAGCGCGGGACGCAGATAGGCGATCGAGGATAGGAACTCATACGCGTAGACTGGATGGCGACGCATGACCGCCCATTCTTCCTCTGTGAGCGGCCCCGCCTTCAAGAGAATCCGGTCGGGCACGCCCATCTTTCCGATGTCGTGAAGCAGCGCCCCTCGACGGATCTGCGCCAAGTCAGGATCCGGCACGCCCATCTCCCTGGCCAGCCGCAGGGTCAGCTCGGCGACACGCTGCGTGTGCCCCTCGGTCTCCTCATCGCGCAGATCGAGGGCGCGCGACCATCCCTCGATGGTGCGGTCGTACGCCAAGATCAGGTCGGTGTTGGCGCGCTGGAGACGCTCGAACAACGTGGCGTTGTCGATCGCAATCGCGGCTTGGCCGGCGAGCGCATCGAGAAAGTCGATCCAGCCCTGGTCGGGCGTAAGCGCCTGCCGGTGGAACACCTCGAGCACGCCGACGACCTGGCCTTTGGCCAGCAGCGGCACCGCGTGGTACGCGTGAAACCCTTCCTCGGCGAACCCGGGGACGTCCGCGAACTCGCCCGGTTCGAGCCGTAGGTCCACCGCCACGCGCCTCCGCTCCGCGGCGACGCGGTCCGCGTAGCCTTGGCCCAGATGCCCGCGGACGCGCTCCAGCGTTTTCGCACGGAATCCGTGACCGCCGCCGTAGCGGACGACACGGCCGCCGCTGTCGCAGATGAGCACGTCCGCGGCGTCCACCCGGAGCAGCGGGACGAGCTTGTCGAGAAACACGCTGAGCGTGACCCGCAGGTCCAGGCTGGCGGTGATCGCGAGGTCGATCTCGCGGAGCGCCTGCAGTTGGGCAAACCGGCGCGCCGCGTCATCATACAGCCGGGCGTTCTCGAGGGCGGTCGCGAGCTGATGGGTATACGCCCGGAAGAACGCAAGCCGGTCGTCGGTAAACGACCCCGGCGTATCGCCGTACAACGCGAGGATGCCAAACGTACGGGTGCGGCTGACGAGCGGAAACACCGCACCGGTGCGCAGGCCCGCGGCCAGCAGGGCGGGCCTCCACGGCGGTTGTGTCGGCGCCTGCTCAAAATCTGGGACCACCATGGCCTCTCCGGTGTCCAGGGCCCTCGCGAGCGGGCCCGCGTCATGCACCGTCGCCCATTGGGGCACGATCAGCGCGGGCAGGGTGGCGCTCGCCGGAGCGTGGGCCACGAGGCGTGGGGTCCCATTGTCGGCGAACGTGGCGAGCCACGCCAGCGACATGCCGAACGCGTTCACGCATGTCGCGGTCGCATCGGTGGCGAGGCGCTCGAGATCCAGGATCTCGGCCATTCGCTGCGCGCTCTCGTAGAGCCCCCGAAGGTTGCTCAGTTCCTGGGCGAGCTGTTGAGACAGTTGCGTGCGGTGGATCGCGTTGCCCGCCAGATCTGCGACCGCGGTGAGGATGCGGACGTCCCGAGGGGAGAACCCGTGCAGCGCGGTGTCCCGCGTTCGCGCCACCACCACCGCGCCGATCACTCGCTCGCCTTCACGCATCGGCACGGCGACACACGGTCCCATGAGCCCTCGGAAGCGCGCGCCGGCGGACTCGGCGGCGAGATCGCGCGTGACGTAGGGCGCGCCGGTCTCAAGGGCCACGCCGGACGCGCTGGCGCGGGCGGGAAATGTCCCGCCACGCGGCGTGATCTCGATCCCCTGGGTGCTCATACACCGAAGCGTCGCCCCGTCGGGATCGAGCAGCACGAGCGAGCTGTGATCGCCGCGGAGCAACACATCCGCGCACTCGGTGATCAGCGCATACGCCTCGTCCAGGGTGCCGATGCCGCGCAGCGCTGTGCCCAGTTTGTGCAGCGCCTCCATTTCGCGCGCGTGGGCCTGCACCTCGTCGAGCAGTCGCAGGCGCTCGGCTACGGCTCCGATCTGGCCTCCCAGCGCTTCCACCAACTGGATCTCCTGGGGCAGCCAGCGGCGGGGATGGGACATTTCGATCGAGAACCCGCCGATCGGTCGCCCGTTCGCAAGGAGGGGCGCCACCAGCGACGCGCGGAGACCGTGGCGCTGCATCACGGGGGCGAGCGCGTCGGCCATCGGGCCCGCGGCGCGTGTCCAGTCCTCCACCGCCTCCACCCGCGCAGGCTCGAGCCCGGCTCTCGCAGCCGCCGCCACTACCTCGGCGTCGAACTCGGGCGAGTGATGGCGCCCAACGTGGATGTCTCGCCCGAGCCAGACGCCTCCCTGCTCGCCGTCCAGCGCGGTGAGCACGCGGTCCAGCAGCGTGTCGAGGAACGTGCGAAGATCGGCCGCGCTGGCGGCAGCCGTGACGACGTGGTTCAGTGCCTCGAGATGCGCCATCGCCTGCTTGCGCTCGGTGATATCGGTGATCGCGCCTTCGTAGTACAGCGCACGGCCGGTGGCGTCGCGGATGGCGCGCGCGTTCGTCCGCACCCAAAAGCGCGTCCCGTCGTACCGCTTCAACTGGCACTCGAAGCCGGTCACGACCTCCTCGCGTTCCAGTCGGGCCCGCCAGTGCGTGCGGACCGCAGGATCCACGTAGATGTCGACCGCGGGCGTCGCCAGAAGTGCAGCTCGGCTCGGGTATCCTAACATGTGAACGAACCCCGGGTTCACGTCGAGCACTTCTCCAGTGGGGGAGGCGCGGTACAAGCCGACAGGCACGTCTTCAAACGTCTTCGTCGCCGTGGCGTCCTGCACCACCGTCAGCACGGCGTCGCGACCCGCCACCTCCACGTGCCGCGAGACGGCGGTGACGCGGATCGTCTCCCCTCCGCGCCGGCGATGCTGCCATACCTCGGCGCGTTGCGGCTCCCCCTTGCGCAGCGCCGGGTCGCGGAGGCGGGGGCGATCTTCGTCGAGGACGATCTCAGTGATGGACATCGCGAGAAACTCATCGCGAGCGTATCCGTAGTACGCAGTAGCGCTCTCGTTCACTTCCAGCACGCGGAAGGTCTCCAGGTCGTATACCCACATCGGCAGTGGGTTCTTATCGAAGAACGTGCGGAAACGGCTCCCGTGCGCTACCTTGGCGGGGCGTTGCTGGGCATGTTCCGACTCCGGCGCCGACGTGCCGCCGAGCGCGTGCGGCACGTGCGTCGGATCTGGGTTATCGGTCCGCGTCACCGCCGGTGCGTCCCTGCCGGGAGGCTCCTGCTCCGGCCCGGTGCTCCTCGCGCGCCGTTGAGGTACCATCAGGCGGCCACCGGATTCCTCGAGAACGAATCCGACGCATCGCCGCCAGCGAACCTGTGAAGTTGCAGATTGTGCCTCCGAGTCTGGTCCGCCTTGACGCGTGGACGCACGGCCAGTCCCTCGACTTCGTTTATGCCCGCTCCACACCTACGGTAGACTCTCGCGCGACCGGGAGAGGGTCCCGAACACTGCAGCTCTAAGCCCCGAGCGAACGATGCACACCGCGCGGCCCCCAGTATGCGAGCCCCGCATCGGATGGCGGGTCGTCGGCTACGCGTCGATCGAGATGTCGCCAGGCTCGACCCAGGCTGAGGCGTCAACCTGCGGGGAACGCAGCTGAGCCAGGATGCCGCCGTCCACGTATATGACCTGGCCGGTGATAAACGTCGCCTCACCGGATGCGAGAAACGCGACGCATGCCGCGACGTCCTCGGCCGTGCCAGGTCGACCGAGGGGAATCCCCTCCGTCATGCGGGTGACGACCTCGGGGGACCACGCGTCCCAAGTTTCGGTGCGGATGGCAGCCGGCCCGACCGCGTTCACGCGGATCCCGTAGGGGGCGAGATCCACGGCCATCGCCCGAGTCGCCGCCTCCACGGCGCCCTTCGCGGCGTCATATGCGACCATCAGGCGCTGGGCCCGAACCGCGCCCGCGGAACTGATGTGAATAATGCAGCCGGCACGCTGCCGCACCATCAGCGCCGCTGCCTGCCGGCTGCAGAGGTAGACGCCTTTCAGGTTGACGGCGATGAGTTCGTCCCAGTAGGCCTCGTCGGCCAGAAGAAAGTGGCGGGGCACGTCAACCAACGCCGCATTGTTGACCAGGATGTCCACCCGACCCCACCGGTCTCGGATGGCACGAAACATCTCCGCGACCTGGGATGACGAAGAGACGTCCGCGACATACCCCATGATGTCAGCCGAGCGCCGAAGGTCCTCCTCAACGGCGGTGACGGCGGAAGGGACACGATCGTTGACGACCACGCGGGCCCCCTCCTTCGCCAGCCGCCTCGCGATGCCGTACCCGATGCCCCGGCCGGCGCCGGTCACCACCGCTACTGCGCCTGCGAGCTGCATATGCGTTGTCTCCTTCCACGATGCCCGCACGCCGCTCGGATGTCTCGACCGAGAGCGACGTCGTCTGCCCCGAGTGACGATGCTTGTGGCTCTCCTCCGGACCCCTCCTATCCTGAGAGATGCATGGATCCTCGTTCCGACTCCGGGCACGTCGCACGAGATGTGATCACCTCGGGCGGTCCCGGGCGTCGTCGTCAACGTCGGAATACGCGCGCGCACCGAAGCGCGCAAACCATGTCTCAAGCGCCGCATACAGCGCTTCGTACGCTGCCGCGTGTTGCACGTAGTAGGCGGCCGCGGTGGGATCCGGATCCCACCGCGCGATATCGGGATTCCTCGTCTCCGACGCCACCAACGGATCGTCCCACGTGCCGACGGCACGGCCCGCAAGCAAGAACGCCCCCATGGACGCGGCTTCGGTATCCGCGACCGCGACCCCGGGCATGTTGCACACGTCCTCGATCACCCGCGGCCACACGCTGTGTTGCGCCGGCCCACCGACGAACACGAGCGCGTCGGTGGCCACCCCAGCCTGTCGGAGCACGCCGAGCGCCGCGCGTACCTCGCACGCCACGCCCTCCATCCCGCTTCGCAACAAAGCCTCCCTGCGGGTCGAGAGGGAGAGTCCAGCCACCACCCCAGAGGCGTTCGGGTTCCAGCGCGTTGCCCGGGACCCTCCCAGGAACGGCAGCAACACGAGGCCTTCAGCACCTGGCGCCACCTGCGCCGCGCGGGCCTGCAGGTCGGCTCGCTCGGCCCCGACCAGACCTTGGAGCCAGTCGAGCAGAGCGGAACCGCTGGGGATCCCTTGTTCCGCCACCTCCATTCCCTCGACGGCGGCCGCGGAGAACACCAGACGGTCGTCCGGCACGGGTTTGGAGACCATCGTCGACACGTTCACCGCGGTGCCGAGGCTTACCAGTACGCGGCCGCCAAGGGCCCGCGCCGCGATCACTTCACACGTTCGGTCACCGGCGCCGACGACGACCGGGATCCCGCCGCGCACGCCCAACGCCCGGGCGGCCGCCGGTGACAAACGGCCGGGCGCGGCATGTGACGGCATCACTTGCGGAAGCTGCGCGCCCGTGACGCCGCTGAACTCGAGTACGTCGGGCCACCACCCCGCATCGCGCCGCCACCAGAGCGTGCGCGACGCCAACGAGGGATCCGTTATCGGCATCCCGGTCAGGTGGAAGTACAAGAAATCTCTGGGCTGCAACAACCAGCGGGCCGCGCGGAGCAGGTCAGGATGATGTCGGCTCAGCCACGCCATCTTGCAAGCCGTGAAGTTGGCGTCGGGGCGATGTCCGGTCAGGCGCTGGACATCGGGGAACGCGGCCGCAAGGGCCCGGGCTTCCCGCGTCCCGCGGCGGTCCATCCACATCATGACCGGTGCCAATGGCACTCCGTCGGTGTCCGTGAGCGCGACGGCCTCACGACACGACGTCAGGCTGATGGTATCGATGGCCACACCTGCAGCGGCCTCCCGCCCGGCATGCACGGCCGCGTCCCACCACACCGCGGCATCCTGCTCGGCGAGACCCGATGCCGGCCGGTGCGTCGTGAGTATCCGTGAGGCACGGCGAAGGACGCGGCCCGTTTCCGCATAGGCGGTCGCCTTGCAGGTGCTCGTCCCCAAGTCGATCGCAAGGATCTCAGGCACTGAGTGGCCGGCGGCGCCACGGCGCGGACGATCCCGCCCCTTCCGCTCTCCTCCCCCGCAGGTTCACCGCGCCGACACGCCCGACGTCACCGGCGCCCGGAACCGGCGGTCCCGCTGGCGCGGTCCAACACGGCGCGGATGAACGCGTACCCCTCGCGATACTGATCCTCGAGATCTGCCACCCCGCCGACGTCGATGCCCACGTAGCCGTCGAACCCTTGCCTCAGAAGGCCGCGGACGACACCCTCCCAGTCCACCGCCCCTCGCCCCGGCGCGAGATGGGCGTTGTCGCGCCCATCGTTGTCCGACGCGTGGACGTAGAACACACGGCGTCCGAGCTTCTCGACGGAAAGCGGGAGAAGCTCCTTCTGCGCATTGAGGTGGCCGGTGTCCAGCACGGCGCCGAAGGCATCGTCGCGCACGTGATCCATGAGCCGAAGCAGACCGTCGGTGTTGCTGACGATTTCGCCGACCCGCGGCTCCATCGCAAGCCGCAGTCCGGCGTCCCGCGCGATCGCGGCGCAGGCGCGCACCGATTCCACCAGCGCATCCCACGTCCGCGTCCAGGAGAACGTGTCTGGGATGCGCACGTCGAAGCGCCGTTGAAACTCGATCGCGCCGCCGTACGGCTGATGCGCCACGAACTCGATCGGCGGTGTGTAGCTGTCCACTTGGATCAGCGGAGACGCAAAGTACACGGTGAGCTCCGCCGCCAGTCGGAACAGATCCAGGGCGTGGCGGCGGCGCGCGGGATCGGGATCAACCAGCTCCGGCAGAACGGGACAGAAGTTCATGACGCGCACGCCCAGGTCGGCGCACCGCGCGCGAAGATTCGCTCGATCCGCTGAGACGGCCCGGAGGTTCTCCTCTCGAACACCCTCGAGCTCGACCGCGCCAAACCCCAGGGCGGCCATCTCGGTGAGGGCTTTGTGCGTGTCGGGGATCGATGGTGGATAGCCGTACTTGCTGATCGCGTAGAGCCAACAGCAATTGACGTTCATACATGACCCTCCTTCAGACTCTGAAGCATCTCGAGACACGCGTTCTGCACCATCTCCCCCGCCCCGAGGGCGAACTGTGTGGCGACCGCCTCGTAGCCGCCGGACTCGCAGGCTTCCCGCGTCGGCAGATACCCGACCGATCCGTTCGCCAAGCCGAGCACCAACGTGTGGAGGAAAGGCGATCGTGCCTTGACGGCGAGGCCCAGCTCGACAAAGAGCTCCCCCGGGATTCCGACGAGCGCGAGGTCCCCCACGCGCACCGTCTGGAGCTCCGCCGTCACGCCCGGGGCAGTCGCAGCAGCTCGCCGACGGGCGACACCGAGGTGAACCGCGGCGTGGAAGCGCCGAATCTTCGCGGCGGTAGCGGCGTTCGGGTCCGCTCCCAACGCGACCAGACGGCCGACTTCCCGATCCGCGGCCGCCAGCGCCGCCTCCGCGGCGGCTGGGGGCGGCGTCTCTCGAAACGGCAGAAACACCTCGCACGCGGTCGCCGCGATGGGGCCGCTCAGCCCGACCATGGGACCGGCCAGCACTTTGATCACCTCGCCGGCCAACCGGTGTCCCAGGCGGCGTGCGCGCGCAAACGTCCGCCCGGGGATCGGCGCCCCGATCCCGCTCAGATCCGCGGAGTGGCCGGTGTTCACGTCTCCCTCGGCCCCATTGGTGAACATCGCCAGGGTGCGCGGTCCCTCAACGGCTTCGATCGCGCGACGCGCGAAGCCGGGGTAGTCGGCCGAGATGCACAGGTTGTCGGGGCCGAGGACGACCGGATGACAGGTGTAGTTGACGAGCACACAGGCCCGCTCCCCGCCGCGGAGCCGCGCGGAGACCACGCCCACGAGTGGGTCCACGGGATGGCCGTCCGGATGACGGCGGTTGACCCCAACGCCGTCGACGGTCCCGAGCCCGAACTCGACGTCGGCGTCAACGCGGCCGCGCCACGCCGCCTCGGCGCACCCCGCCAGGGCGCGCCGCCACATCTCGGTCAGGCTCCGGTCCGGGCCTCCGGGCGTGTACGTTCCCTCGAGGTCGGGTGCGGAGTGCGTATGCGTGGCGCACGCCAGGATCCGCTCCCGAGGGATGCCGGTGGTCTGCGCGATCGCCGCGCGAACGGCATTCGCGAACGCCGTCGGGAGTTGAAGCACGTCGACCGCCAGAATCACGACGGCGCCGGAGGGATCGTCGAGGACGAGGCAGCGTGCATCCAGCTCGTCGTGAACACCCCGCGCTGGGTCCGTCCGGGCATCGTACCCCGCCAAGTACGTGCCGATCGGAGGGGTGATCGTCACACGATAGCATCCCGCCCGCAAGAGTGTGCGCCCCCTTTAACCCTTCAGGCCGGTGAGCGCCACGCTCTCGATGATGCGCCGGCGGAGAATGAGGAAGATCACCAGCATCGGCAGCACGCTGACCACCGAACCCGCCATGAGCTTCCCGTAGTCGCTGCTGAACCGAAACTGAAACGCCGTGAGGCCGACCTCCATGTTGAACAGGAGCTGGCTGTTCGCGATCAACAGCGGCCAGATGAAGGCCGCCCACATCTGAATGAAGGCAAAGATCCCCACCGCACCGAGCGCCGAGCTCGAGAGCGGGGCGATCACCCGAAAGAGGATCCACCACTCGGACGCGCCGTCGACACGCGCGGCCTCCAACAACTCGGTGGGGATCGCGGACGCGATGTGTTGTCGCATGAGAAAGATGCCAAAGCTCATGATGAGGTAGGGCAACACAATACCCTGGTAGGTGTTGATCCAGTTGATGGGTATCAGTTGAATATAGAGCGGGATCATGTAACTCTCGAACGGGACGATCGCCGTCGCGATGACGAGCATGAACAGCAACGCACGCCCCGGAAACGTGTACTTGGCGAAGATCGCGCCGGCGACGAGCGACGTCACCGCAACGCTGATGGTCGCGACGAGGGACAACGCTGCGCTATTGAGGAAGAACCGCCCAAATGGGGCAACCTGGAAAATCCCGGTGTAGTTCTCCAACGTGGGGGCCCGCGGCAGCAGATGCGGCGGCCAGATGGGGATTTCCGCCGGCGGCTTGAACGACGTCGAGAACATCCACAGCATCGGCAGAATCATGAGGATGGCGCCAAGCGCGAGCACCACGTGCGACGCGGCGCTGAGCGCCCACGCGCCAGCGCGCCCGAGACGCCGCGGGCCGGCCGGCCGCCGCATCTACGTTTCCTCCCCCCGCACGAAGCCGAACTGGAACGCCGTCACCACGAGCACGATCATCGTCAGAATGACCGCCTCGGCGGAGGCGTACCCCATATGGAAGTACGAGAACGCATTCTGATAGATATCGTACACGAGGACACGGACCGCGTTCCCGGGCGCCGACTGCGACCCCAAGGTCATGACGTAGACTTGCGTGAACACGTTGTAGGAGTTGATCGTCGCCGTGACCAGCACATACAGCAGGATCGATTTCAACAACGGCAGCGTAACGAAGCGAAACCGCTGCCACGACGTCGCGCCGTCGAGGTCCGCCGCTTCGAGGTAGACGAGCGGAATGTTACGGATCCCCACCAGGAACAGAATCAGATTGTAGCCGAGGATCTTCCACACGCTCATGATGATCAGCGCCCACAACGCGATCCGGGAGCTCGTCAACCACGGGATCGGCTTGACGCCGACGAACGACAGCGCATAGTTCAAAATGCCGTAGTTGTAATCGTAGATCCACTTCCAGGCGATCGCCATCGGCACCATCGGGGTGATCACCGGTAGAAAGTAGATGGCTTGATAGAAAACCCCGACCCGGGTTGTCCCGGACAGGAACATCGCGAGCGGGAGCGAGATCACGGTGCTGACGACCACGGTCGCGAGTGAGTAGATCGTGGTGTTCTTGAGCGCGGTCAAGAAGTTGGCGTCGTGCGTCAGCGACACGTAGTTGGCGAACCCGACGAACGGTTTGTGTAGACTGATCAGATCCCATTGATAGAAGCTCAGGATCAAGCTCCACGCGATCGGGAAGACACGGATGTACGCGAACAGCGCCAGGATCGGAACCAAGGCCACGTAACAAAAGCCCGTCAGCCGCCATTGACGACGCGACGGCCAGACCACACCTCCGCGCTTGACGACCGCCAGGGATTCAGCAGGCATCGCGGTCCGGGGGGAGGACTCCCGCCTCCCCCTGAACGCTTCTCACGCCGTCCCGTACAAGCCCGCGGTCTTGAGGATCCCGTCCGTCTCCGCAGCCATCGTGTGGATCGTCGCGGCCACCTTCGTCGGGTTGTTGTTCAGGCTCGGATCGACGTACGCTTCCGCCAGCCGATCGGCCAGCTTGGTTTCGATTTCGTCCCACGCGGACATCACAGGCTCCACGTAAAAGACGATGCCTTTGGGAGGAGCCACGAAGACCTGAAACTGCGGCGTCTTGGCCAGCAACGGTTTCCAGTCCACGTCCCGTCGCTCGGAGACCCACCCGGTCATCGACGTCAACTGGACCGCGTTCTGCGCGTTCGTCAAGAACTTGAGGAAGTCCCACGACACGCTCTTGTTGCCGCTCTTGCCGTTCACGTAGATGCCCCACGGCTGCAGTAGCATCTTGTACGGACCGGCCGCGGTCCAGCGGGGGATCGGAACGACGCCGTAATCCAGCGTCGGATTCTTCTGCTGGATCTCACCAATGACCCAGGCCTCCCGGAAGAACATGGCGGTCGTGCCGGCTACGAACGCATCCGCATCGTGCGGAATCTTCGGATCGTCGATCTTATACTTCTGGACCGCATCGACATAGAACTGCAGAGCGGCCCGACCGGCCGCGTTGTCATAGTTGTTGTGGTACTTGCCGCTCGCGGTCTTCCCGATCAACGACCCGCCAGCCGGTTCCAGCACGAACCGGAACTTCTCGGCGATACCGCTGCCTTGACCCGAGAGACGGAGGCTCAGGCCGCTTCGGGTCATCTTCCCCGTAGAGTCGACCTTGGTGAGCTTGCGCGCCGCTTCAACCACCTGGGGGAACGTCGATGGCGGCGCGGCAATCCCGGCCTCCTTCAACAGCGACTTGTTGTAGAACATCGACGCTCGGCTTCCATCCTGGAGAGGCAGCCCGTAGTACTTGCCCCCGATGTTGAAAAACTCGACGACGGATGAATCCCACGCGCCGCTCTTCATGTACTGCACCACGTCGGGCGGATTGGGATCGAGGAGTCCGCCGTCAATGAATTTCACGCTGATGTTCGTGCCGATATCGTAGATGTCGGGACCGGTACCAGTCGGCACCGCCGCCGAGAGCTTCGTCTCGGCCTCACGCAGCGACGTACTGAAAACGTTGACCGCGACGTTCGGATGGGTCTTAGCGTAGCCGGCCGCCACGCCCTTATAGAACGGCACCAGTTCTGGATACCCGGTCCACAGAGAGAGCGTCACCGTTGACGCCGCAAACGACGTTCTCGCGAACCCCAACCCTCCTGCGGTCGCCAGGCCCGTCCCCGCGGCGAGCTTCAGAAACGTCCTTCGATCAACTGCACCGCTGTGGCCATCGCTGTTCATCCGTCCCACCTCCCACATGGCACTCTCGATTCCCGTGCGAACGCGCGCCCGCCAACTTCCACGGCAGCGTTGCTCACGACGCCACGAAACGTCACCCAGGCGCCGCGCCCGCGAATCCGGCGGCTTGGCCCGCGCACCCGAGGGTCCGCAGACGATCGATGACGTCGTCTCGAATCACGCGGTGGGCGGCCTCCAAGATCGTAGGGAACTCCGCCGGGGTGTCCGCGAGCGCCGCGCCGATCGCGCCAACCGCGAGGGCGGCAAA